>JAGOQT010000037.1 GCA_018007255.1 Phycisphaerae bacterium
CGCCCTCCCCGGGCGCCTTGCGCAGCTCCGGCTCGGCAGCCACAGGCTCCACGCCCTCCAACGGGCTCGCCCCCACCGACAGGGCCCGGCCCAGACTGCCCTGGGCCAGGGCCGCCAGGTATCGGGCGGTCTGTCCGTCAAGCCCGAGGCCCGTCAGCCGCTCCGCGAGGACAGGGCGGTCGATGGGACCGAATCGAAGGATCTGCGCCCTGGACCGGATTGTGGGCAACAGCTTGTCCAGGCGGGTGCACAGCAGGACGATGGAGCAGGTCGCAGGCGGCTCCTCCAGGACCTTGAGCAGGGCGTTCTGGGCGCCCGAAGTGAGCTTCTCGGCCTCGCTGACGACAAACACCCTTCGACCGGACAGGGCGGGTCGGACCCCGGCCCGGGCGATCAAGAACTCCCGGATCACGTCAATGGGGAGGTCGACCGGCGGGCCCTTGCCCCTGCCCTCCTCTGTGAACTCCTTGAGCTCCTTATAGACATGAGAGAAGTCCGGATGGGTGCCTGCCTCGAGGGCTGCGCACGAGCGGCATTGACCGCAGCCGTCATAGCGGGTGCCCGCAGGCGTGGATGGGCGGACAGGCTCCTCGCATAGGAGGAGCTTGGCCCAGGCCTGAGCGGTCCTGAACTTGCCCACCCCCTCCGGCCCCGCGAAGAGATAGGCATGCGGCCACCTGCCTGCAGCGTAGGCCCTTTGCAGGATCTGGATCGGCTTGTCTTGGCAGAGGATATCGTGGAAGGACATGGGATTCAAAACACAGCAGATCGATGTGGGGCCCTGGGGCCGACCTCAAGAGGGGCCCCGACTCGCGCACGGGCAGATCCGGCGGACAAGGGCGCAGAGGCCCTGGAGATCGTGAAGGCCTGCGCACCGGACCCCGCGTCCATGGGCAGGTCCGCCACGGACTCCTGCCCGTCCCTGACCTCGATCGCGGTGGCCGTGCCCTGTTCTTGGCGGATCGTGTAGGACCCCGGGGTCAGGCCGGACACCCGGACCCGGGCCTGGTGTCCTGCGGGGTTCTGGGACTCCAGGTGGAAGCGCACCTCGGAGAGGTCCTCCTTGAGCAGGATGGGCCGCCCGGCCGCGAAGCGGTCCACGTCCGAGACCAGGTGGAGCCTGCCTGTGTTGAGCAGGGCGTGGAGCCGTCTCCTCAGGCCGTCCTTGCAGGTCACCTCGATGCCCTGCGAGGTGGTGCGCCATTCCCCGCCCAGGCAGGTCCGGCCGAAGATCGGGTCGTCCGTCAGGACGGTGGCAGCCGTGCGGAGCGCGCCCGAGTAGCCCAGATCGATCTCGCAGGCGTAGTACCACGAGCCGCGGTGGTGCGGCTGGCCCAGCCAGGTCTGGCCATAGGGCGCGGGCTCGAATCCCCCGCCCGCCCCGCCGTCGTTGGCCTTGCCCGGGTACCAGTAGCCGTAGTTGGAATCGGGCGTGCCCGTGTTCATCAGGGCCCATGCGCTGAGAGTGGAGGCATAGCCGAGCCGGAGGTAGGGACCGGGATGGGCCGCGAAGTACAGGCCGTAATCCAGCACGGACCAGCCGCCCATCTGCGACATGTAGGTCAGGGTGTAGGCATTGCCTCCGCCGCCGCGGTAGTCGCTCCCCAGGTAGTAATAGGCGGGTTCCACGCACCCGCGGCAGAAGAGGTTGGCCGCCATCTGGGTCTCCATGAACCGGCGGGCCTGCTCCAGGGAGATGCCGGACCGGGTCCGGCCGGGCCCGTCCGCGTTCTGTACCGCGTACCTCGCCAGTGCATGGGTGGACTCAAAGCCCGTGGAGTCGAAGGCGTACTCGGACCGGAACAGGTCCTGGCCCTCGATCACAAAGGCCTTGACCTTGCGCTCCCAATGGCCTCGCAGGGTGTCCGCCTCCGCCTTCAACCCAGCGGCCTCGAGCTCGCGGATGAGGTCCACGATGACCAACTCATTGTAGAATCCCGTGCCGTACGCAGACCACTTCTCGATCTGCATGGGCACGGTGTACATGGCCTGTGCGGTGCCGTAGGCCCTCTGGAGATACTCGCGCGCGGACAGGGCAGTCCGGATCTGGGGGTGGTCCCTGGCCACCCTGAACAGGCTGAAGTACATCAGGACCACGTGCGGGTAGTCGTAGACCCGCCAGAGGTGGAGCTGGCCGTTGCGTCCGGGATCGTTGCTGTCCCGGTTCCTCTTCCAGTCCTGGATGCCGTACACGCCGTAGGGATAGGTCTCCTCCGCAGTCCTCTGGAGGCCGCCCCACACGAAGTGCCGGATGTAGTAATCCAGGGCCTCCACCTCCGCCTGGACCGGGAACTCCGCGTTCTTGGCGGCCAGGAAGGCCGGCTTGCCCAGACCCGGGTCGTCGCACGTGACGGCATAGATCCGAAAGCCGCTGATGCGGTCGTAGTTGTCCGGGCTGGGCAGGACCTGATCCTGCATGTTCCAGTCCGTGATCAGGCCGTTGTACCACTTGCTCGGATCCCGGTGCTGGGACCGGGCGAGGAATGCGCCCCGCTTGCGGATCAGGGTCTCGATCGGCTCCGTGCAGAAGAACTCCAGGACCATGTGCCTGTCCTTGCCGTACCGGACCTCCAGGCGGTTCTCCCCCAGCCTTGCGAACCGGACCCGGTAGAGGCGGTACTCGCCTCTTGTGCCCAGGGCCTCGATCTGGGTCGCATCCGGGAACTCGGCCCTGATCTGGGAGACCTCCTGTCCGGTCCTCAAGGCGACCTGGGCGGCCAGGTCCGTGGGCACGGTCATGCCGGGTACCACGTGCACGTCGATCCCGCCCTCATCCACAAGGACCTGCCGGACCCCGTCGTAGTCCTGGGCCCAACGAAACCGGAATCCATAGGACCGCGAGTCCCCTGTCTGTCCCTTGGGCGCGAGGATCGCGCTCGTGTGGGGCTGTCGCCACCTTGTCCCGCGTTCGGCGGCCGCTGCCCCGGATGCGGTGGAGTGGATGTAGACACTGTACCCCCGCCCCCCTGCGCCGGACTGGGTGTCCCAGTACTCGAGGTGGGTGTCTCCGGTGGGCACGAGCACCAGGTACGGCCCCACGCTGTCGGACCGCATCCAGAACAGGAACGATCCATGGCCGGACACGAGGCTGTGTTTGAGGATGACCGGGCTGGGCGTGCCTCTGCCGCCGCCGTCCCGCCGGCCGCCCCTTCCTCCCCTGGACATGGGCAGGGGTAGGGCCAGATCCCCGATCTCAAGGGATTGATCCGTGGCATTCGAGAGGACGATCGTCCAGTCTATGCCCGTCCTCAGTACAGAGAAGCGGGTCTGGATCTCCAGGCACGTGGATTGCGCATCCCGGACCTGATAGGCGGCCTTGTGTTCATCGCCCTCCCCGCCGGACGAGGAGGTCCCGGTCATGGACGGGGTGTCTGCGGACTGCCACTCGCCCGCAGGCCGGCGGTACCGGACCACCACATCCCCGATCCTGCGCCCGGATTGGACGTACTCCGTGTCCGAGCTGCCCTGCCGAGGTCGGAGGCTCACGATGGCCCCGGACTCGAACCGCACCGCAAACTGCGAGGGATCGGGTGGCGGCTGGGTCTGCTCGACCGGCTGAGCCCAGGCCGCGGCGCAGAGCAGGGCCACCAGGACCGCGCCGGCCGGGGCCGGATCCGGGGTGCGTGTGCCCGTCATCGTTGGAGTCCTCTCAGGACCTGCTCCACGGCTGCAGCATCGCGAAGCGCGTGCGATGGCAGGGGAAAGGCCGCGTCGAATGCGTGCATGGGCCCGGCCCGCTCGATCGTGACACGCGACTCGTCGATCTGGCCGTTGCCCTTCTGAACCGGGGCCAGGCTCAGTCCGAACCGCTCTGCCACAAACCGAACCATGGCCGCCCGTTTGGATGGCCCATAGTCGTGTCCCTCGTCGGCCAGGTGCACGGCGGCCACGTTTCCCTCCACCCCGTAGTAGCCGTAGATCCTCTGCAGGAACGGGTACTCGACCTTGGGGCAGTTGGCCGTCCAGTCCTTGCCGTCCGAGACCACGAGCATGGGCCGGGGCGCGGCCAGGGCCGCGATCATCACGTTGTTGGCGAAGTGGTCCGCGCTGCGATGGATCGGAAGGCCGCTCTCGCACGGGCAGCCCCCGAAGAAGTGCGCAGAGACCATGACCACAGGCACGCTGAGGGTCACACGGGGATCCAGGGCGGTCAAGAGGAAGGACTGGGTGCCGCCCCCCGACTCGCCAGTCACGCCCACTCGCTTGGGATCCGCACCCTCGAGGGAGAGCAGGAAGTCGATTGCCCGCATGGCGTTCCACGCCTGGATGGTCAGGGAGAACGGGTTGCGGTGGGCCTCCTGGCCGACCTGGGCAATGGAGTCTCCGTTTCCGAACATGTCGATCGAGAATGCGATCGCGCCCATGCGGGCCAGGGTCGCGCACCGGGCCTGCATGCTAGGAGAGAAACGGCCGTGGTTGTCATAGTCCTCGGGCCTGGAAATCCTTCCCGTGTGGCCATGGGTGCAGAGGACAACCGGATACGGCGGCCTTGGGCTCAGCGGGCGGTACAGGTTGCCCGTGGCGAAACACCCGGGCACGGACTCGAAGGCCACGTTCTCAACGGTGTATCCGTCGTAGACCCTGCGCTGCCGGACCACGGGATTGAGGGGCGTGCGACGGGGCCACGGCGCAAGGCCCGCGCCCTGCTGGATCCGCTGGCGGAGGTGCAGGGCATAGACGTCCCAGGCCTGCCGGTCGGGGAACCGGGCTGCAGCCGCATCCAGCACGGCCTTGCCCTGCTCGGGCGTCAGGAAAGCGCCCTGGCACAGGGCCGGACCTGTAGCAGGCGGGGCTGGCACGTCGGAAGGCACCCAGTCGATCGACGAGGCGGCCATTGCAGTGGAGAAGACGGCAATGGACAATAGATGGGTCGGCAACTTCATGGTCACGGCTTCCCCTCTTAGGGCAAGACTTCATGATGAGACCAGAACTCTACTTCTGGTCAATTCTGACCTGAACTGACTCCGGTAGCTTTGTGAGCCAGTGATCATCACCGGGATCTTCCTTAACGAGGAAGTCATTCTCTCCAAGGAACTGGTGTAGGTTGGCGTCTGCACATGTTCCACAAGCGTTAGCAAGCTCAACTAGGTTCGGAATACTCCTTAGAGTCTCACCCCGCACCACCTTGTACACATCCTTATTGACAGGTGTAGAACCATCAGCAGTATCATAACGATAAATAGACACTTGCCCATCTGGAGGCACATGTTTCTCCGCGACACATGCGAGAACTGTAGCGTCAGCAGCAACTCCACTCATAGGAGTAGCATTCACATCCATCGGAACCACTTTACCCTCTTGGCCTGCAATACTCTCCCACTGATCTCTCGGCCACGTCAGGACTGAGCGACCTTGAAAGTGTCTCTTGGTCACGTAGAAATGGAATCGTTGTGCCTTGGCAGGCTTCATTCTGTATCAATACGAGCCACTATGTTGTCGCGATCTGGCAGAGACTGTCTATCCACATGGTCAGTCATCATGGCGTGTGCATCCGGATTGCGTTCTCAAAGGATATTCGGATGAAGTGATCCGCATCACGGAGGCGATCTCTACTGTTGATCGAGAGTTCAACGTTTCCAACACCCCAGTGTCCAACCTTTGACACGTCTCTCGCGAAAGGCGAAGATGGATCAATCGACTTCGGATCCGTCTTCACCCATACTCGGAGACCGGCTTGCTGCAGATGAGCACAACAGAAGATCGCCTTGTCGAGAGACCAACTCACATACTTGGCCTTGTAGGCACGAGTAATACGACCGGGTGCAAGGTCTTGACACAGGCGGTCCAAGCCCCGATACAACTCGATTATCTCGCTCGGCTTCCCTTGGGTGTGGTGGGCTTCTGAGTAGTCTGTAGAACTCCGCTTCTCTGGACCCCTTTCTTTTGGAGCCTCTGACTGCCCAACGATAGAGGCAGGAGATGACTCCCCTCCATGCCATATTCGACCTAAGGCCTGTTGCACCTGGGAGGGCGTGACCGAATTGTCACCTATTGCCCTGCGAATCAGACGGATGAGGGGTTGAGGCGCGCTGATGAAGAGCCGATCAAGGGCCTTCCGGACCTTGCCGGTCGTGAAAATCTCGGCGCCTAGCCTATCGAGGACTCCCTCCGCCATCGAATCGCGCGATAGGCGGTTAA
This sequence comes from Phycisphaerae bacterium, assembly GCA_018007255.1. GTDB lineage: Bacteria > Planctomycetota > Phycisphaerae > Sedimentisphaerales > Anaerobacaceae > DTPU01. Next base: position 6,139 of record JAGOQT010000037.1, read on the forward strand.
GCTGCGTGGCAATCTCATGAATAGAAAGACCACTTGAATGGCGTGGGTCTATGCTCACCTCAAAAAGGAGTTTATCCGGTGCGCTGACTCGTTCTGAAGCCTTGTAGACTTTGTACCTCACACCGTTTGAAAGGACACACCATTCTATTCCGTCATTGGCTGCATACCCGACGACCTGCGTAATAGACTTCACGTCGTCAAGGTTGTCTGTGAGCTGCTTTGCCTCAAGCAGGAATACTGCCTTTCGGTTGATCTTCATTGCATAGTCAACCGACTTCTGATCGACTGTCGGGTACTCAAGCTCAACTTCATCCGGATCACGGACGTCCCAACCCAAGGCCTCAAGAAGAGGATCAATGAATATGGTGCGAGTTGGGTACTCCTTCAGGCCAGCATGCCGGTGTCGCTCCAGTTGTGCCCTGAGAGCCTCAATAGACTTAACAAGATCCTTCATCTTCTGTCTCCGGCACGTTCAGAACCTGCAGTTCATTCCCGAGCTGTAGAGATCATACCCTGGCGCACGGGGCAAGGCAACAAACCAACGTCGTCTCGCGTACACGTCTTCTAGAGACTCCATGGCCCGGCAACAGCAGACCATGCCACCCAATCCCCTGTGGCGTTCGGCTGCGTGGCAGGACCTGATCAGAGGACAGGCCCTGCGTGGAGTCCAGTCAGCGTTTGACAGAAACGCCCCGCAATGGACTCCTTAGGGAATGGCTATGCGGTCCGGTCATACCCATCCCAGGGTCTTATGTTCAACACCCACGGCTGTCTCCGACCCCCGGTGGGACTCTCGGCCTCCTGGATCGCCCAGTGGGTCCGGACCAGGGCCTTCAAGAAGACCGGGTCGTGGCTCACCAGGACCATCGCGCACTCGCAGGACGCCAGCGCAGTCTCCAGGGCCTGGATGGAAGGCAGGTCCAGGTGGTTGGTGGGCTCGTCCATGACAATGAGGTAGGGCCACGATACCACCCCGGAGGCCAGCAGCAGCTTCCTCAGTTCGCCGGGGCTGGGCGAGTCCGTCTCCAGCAGCCTCTGGGGATCCGACCCCAACGTACTGATCACGGTCATGAACACGCCCAGGTGTTCCTTGGGCAGGGCACGGACCTGGCGGCAGATCCGGATGCCCTGTTCCTCGGAGATCTCCTGGGGCACATACACGCATCGATCCGGAGGGATCGCCAACTGACCCACGATCCGCTCGATCAATCGGGTCTTGCCTGTGCCGTTGGGACCCGTGAGCCCGATGCGGTCCTTGGGCTGGATCAGGAGGTCGGGATAGGCGAGGCTGAGGCCCGGACCCAACGCAAGGCTGCCCTGGGGCAGCGAGAGGACGCGGTCCCCGGGACAGGGTTGACTGGGCAGCCTCAGAAGCAGGCGAGGCTGTTTGGGGACAAAGGCCCCGGCCAGGGCATTCTGGAGATGGCGGTGCCTGCCCGCCAACTGCCGCAGTTGCCTGCCTGCCTGCCCGTCCTTTCCCGAGACCCTGGCCAGATCGATCCTGCCCTTGGCATCGTGGTCCTTGGGATTCAGTCCCCTCTTGGATCGTTGTCGATCCGCCCTGGCAGCGGCATGGGATCGAGCGGATATCTCACGCTCCAGCCCGGCGAGCCTGTGCTTCAGTCGATTCCGTTCGGCCTGCCGCTCCTGGCGATCCGCCTGGGACTGACGCAGGGCCGTGGAGTAGTTGCCCGGGCGCAGGACCGGCCCTGTAGGGTCCAGGCAGAGCGTCTTGTGGCAGAGCGAATCCAGCAGGAGTCGATCGTGGCTGACCATCAGGCCGACCCCGTGAAACCCGCCCAGGGCCTCCAGGATTAGCTGCCTGCCCGGTTGATCGATGTGGTTGGTCGGCTCGTCCAGGGCCAGGACGTGGACCGGCCTCCACAGGGCCATGGCCACCTGGGCCCGTTTGCGCTGGCCGTGGCTGAGGGTCGGCCAGCGATCCCGCCAATCGGGGTCGATCTGCAGGCGACCCCGCCACGCGCAGGCTGCGGGATCCGCGGCGCCCATGAAGTCCCCCCAGCCCGGAGGTGGGTCATCCGTGCGCTGAGGGCAGTAGGCCACGGTCCCGGAACACTCGATGTGTCCCCGGACAGGGCTTAGTTCGCCGGCGATCAGACGCAACAGCGTGGTCTTGCCGAGGCCGTTGGGACCTACAATGCCGGTCCACCCCGGGCCGAATTGAAGGGTGAGGTTATCGAAGACGAATGCACCGCTCGATGGATAGGCGAAGGTGACCGTCCGTAGAATCAGAATCTGTGAGCCCATAACCTCTCCTGGCAGAGGATACCCAGTGCACGTTGCAGGGGATCGAATCCTGGACGACTTCTTGTCTCAGGGGATCCCCAACACGAATCCGCTCAGGCGATGGCTCTCACGAACAAGACCCTTTGATCATTGGACAGGACGATGATCCACCGATGATGTTCTTCTAGGGGCTTCCTCGCTGGGTGTCAAGTCAAATCCACAGACGGCTGCGCCAAACAGAGGGCGACGCATGGTCACTTCTCGTTCATAGGCATCTATCGATGTTCAGTTCCATGTAGGTCACCCGGAAAGGGAGGTGGGCGATGTCGTCCGATACGGGCATCAGCTCACCGTCTCCGCGCTGTACCGTGCGAGCAGGCCGGTCCGCACCGCGTGGCGATAGACCCGAGTGAAGAACCAGCACGCCAAGAGCACGTATCCGACGGCCAGGGACCCGGCCCAGAGCAGGGCGGCCTGGGAGATGGGTCTGCCTTCCAGGATGGCCCGCATGGACTCAAAGACGTAGGACGCAGGCAGGAAGTGGGACAGGACCTGCATCCACTTGGGCAGTGTGGCCACGGGATAGAAGACTGCGGCCAAGGGCGAGAGCAGGGCGGGTATGGGCCACACGAGCCACTCCGCAGGGGGACCGAACCGCAGCACCATGGCACTGGCCAACACGCCCAGGGCGATTCCTGACAGGAAGAGGATCAGCAGGAACGGGATGAGCATCAGGCCGTACGCAAAGAAGGACAGGCCGAACACCGCGGTGGCCAGGACGAGCATCACCACCAGGCCTACCAGGCTCGTGGCGATGCTCGTGAGGACCAGGCCCGCCAGGTACTCGGAGAGGGCCAGGGGGCTGGCGAAGAGGTTCAGGAAGTTCCGCGACCACACGTCCTCCAGGAAGGCGCCGGCCACACCGTGCATGACGCGTGTGAAGAAGTCCCAGAACAGGATCGCGCCCAGCAGGGCCGGGACGAGGCCGAGCCCGGGCGAGGTGATCGTGCTCAGGTAGCGGCTGATGAACCCCCACAGGATGATGTCGATCCCGCACCAGACGACGATGGGCAGGACCCGCACGGGACTGCCTCGCATGAGGTAGACCTGGCGGAGCACCACGGCGGCAACGCGGCGGGCGTGCATCATGGTCAGCGGCCCTCCAAGGTGAGCGGCTCCCTGGCCACCGTGATGAACAGATCCTCGAGCGTCTTCTTGCCGTACTCGCGGGGCAGGGTCTTGGGGTCTCCTTCGAGCAGGACCCTGCCGTGGGACAGGAACAGCACGCGGTCGCACACGGCCTCCACCTCGACCATGTTGTGCGAGGTCCACAGCACGCCCACGGGCCCCTTGGCCGCGAACTCCTGGATCCGGGCCCGCACATCGCGCGCGGTCGCAGGGTCGAGCGAGGCTGTGGGCTCGTCCAGCAGCAGGAGGCGGGGCCGGTTGAGCATGGCCTTGGCCAGGCCCACGCGGGTCTGCTCGCCCGAGGACAGGACGCCGCACTTGGTGTCCTTGAACGGCTCCAGGTCGAACTGCCGGACCAGGTCCGTGCATCGGTCCCGCAGGTTGTCCACGCCGTAGATCCACCCGAAGAAGCGGAGATTCTGGACCACGGTCAGGTTTCCGGGCAGGGGGGCGTGCACCGCTGCGAAGTTCGCATACTCCAGGGCCTTGGACCGGTGCGCGGCCACGTCCCAACCCTCGATCGCGATCCTCCCTTCGCTGGGCTCGAGCACGCCGAGGATCATGTTGATGATCGTGGTCTTGCCCGCCCCATTGGGCCCCAGGAGGCCCACGATCTCGTTGCGCCCCACCTCAAACGAGACCCCGTCCACGGCCACGATGTCCCCGTAGACCTTGCGGAGGTTCTCGACGGAGAGGACTGCGCGGTGTATGGCGCCTACGGCAGGTGGCTGATCCAGATCTCCTCCTTGTGCACGCTGTAGACCAGCCAGACCCCGTCGTCCTTGCGCGACCCGTCGGTCGACCACGCGGACAGGCCCCGCACGTAGCTTGCCCCGGGGCTCTTGGCCCGGCCCGGGTAGCGCTGCTCCGGGAGCGGTCCGTGGAGGACCCGCATGTCCCGGAAGGTGATGCCGTCCGAGCCTGTGACGATGGCGAGCGGGTAGCGGACCTTCAGGTCAGGGTCGTAGACCAGGATGGTGCGGCCGTCCGGTATGCGCTGACCCCAGACCTTGCCCATGCCGGTGATCAGGGTCGGGGGCTGAACGGGCTGGGACCACGTGCGGCCGTTGTCGTGCGACACCGTGACCCATCGCCTCTTGCCCACGGCCACAAGGGCCCCGTCCGCGCGCCGGAAGAAGCACATGGCCTTGCCGAAGTCAGCGGCGGCCTTGCGGAGCTCCGCGTCGCCGGCCCACTGATTCGGGTCGTGCCACCGCATCCGGTCCGCGGGGTCCAGGAGGTTGCCGTAGTCCTGCTGTTCGAGAAACAGGTGATCCGAGAGCAACTGCCTGCAGGCTTGGACGAAGCCGGCGTCCGTTGCGGCGGCAAAGGCCGTGGGCTGGCCTTCCACGGCCCGGGCCGGCGCGCGGAGTGTGAAGACCGGGCCCAGGGTGTGGTCCGGCCGGATCTCCCGGACCACCAGCGGGCCCTTGGTCCTCTCGCCCGTCCTTTCATGGTTCATCCTCAGACCGGCGAGGGCGAGCATCCGGCCGTTCGGTGCGTGGAAGAAGTACATCCGCAGGGGGGTCGATACGCCCTGGGGGAACAGCTCCGCAGGAGAGGTCCAGTGCTCGCCGTCCGTGGACGTGCTGTAGAGCTCCCGGGACGGCCAGGTGTCCTCGTCCTGCTCGCACGAGTCCCATCCCACATAGAGCCGGCCCTTCCAGCAGGCCAGGTCCGGGTGGTGGTGATACGTCCAGCCCAGGCCGTCGCTCTTCTGGGGCTGCTCCTTGTCCGCGCGGAACACGACAAAGGTCTTCAGCCCCGGGAACGGGGCCAGGCCGCCGTCGGTCCGACTCAGGTCGATCTGGGCCAACTCGGGGCCGACAATGCGTATGGGGGCGTCCGCCTCAGGACTCCCTGTCGCCTGAACGCCGCACACGAGCCATACCAGGGCACTCCACACCACGATCATACAGGGCCTCCTAATCCGGACCAGCCAGGGCCCATCATACCTGCACTCCACCGGGGATTCCAGCCTCCATGGCCGGACACCGTCATCCATCCACGAGCCGCTGGATACTGTCGAGGGTCGCCCTCTCCAGGGAATCACAGACCAGGTCGGCTCCAGCCAACTCTGCGGCGCATACGGTGTTGGTCACTGCCACGCACCGGGCGCCCGCGGCCTTGGCGGCCTGCACACCGCTGGGGGCATCCTCGAACACCACGCAGCGGGCTGGAGGGATGTCCATCCTCCGGATGGCCGTCAGGAAGATCTCCGGATCGGGCTTCCTGTGTTTGACCTGATCTCCGTACACGCAGGTCATGCGCTGGTACGGCACGCGCGTAGAGTCCAGCATGGCCCTGGCCAGGTCACCCGACGCGGACGTGGCGATGGCCAGCCTGAAGCCGGGGTTGCGCAGGGCTGCATCGATCAGCTCCAGCACACCTGGGAATGCAGGCACGCCCTCTTCACGCAGGGCCCTGATCAGGTACTCCTCCCGCAGATGGGCGCCGGCGGTCACCTGCTCATCGGTCAGAGAGATGCCCTGTGCCACAGCCCCGGCCCGGACAAAGGCCTCTGCCCCTTTGCCGATCCCGGCTGCAAAGTCCTCGGGCCGCATGCCCCGCACACCGAACAGGTCCTCGAAGACGCGGATCGTCACCCGGGCATTTAAGGGCTCGGTGTTGGCGATCAGCCCATCCACGTCGAAGACCAAACCATATAGCTGTATTGTCATTACAGTAGGAGCAACAGCCTCTTCACCACGCGCACGCCGAAGACACCCCCCGCGTAGTGGCCGGGCATGGCCTGGAACCGGACGGTCACCTTGCTCTTGCCCCGAGTCAGGTCCGTGGGCAGCTCATAGACCTTGTCCCAGAACCGCTCAGGCCGATCCCTGTGCAGGGCTTGGGTGGCGATCTTCCGGCCGTCCACCAGGACGTCAAAGGTGCGATTGCCCGTCTCGCTGCCCCAGTACGTGATGATCAGGTCCGCCGGGGCATCGGAAGGTACGGCCACGTCGAACGAGAACCACCCCCCGTCCCAGGCGTGGCGGAGCTTGCGCCCGCCGAACTCCGTGGCCGCGGTCCGCTCGCCCTGGACGTTGTGGTCCCGCTCAGGCTGCATCTCGCCGATCCTGAACAGGTCCACGGTGCGGGCATCCAGTTCCTTGAGTCTCTGGATCTCGGCCCTGTACTCGGTCTCGTAGGCCTTCCACTGCTCGTCTGTAAAGAGGTCCCAGTAGACCGAGTAGCGCCGGTCATACACCGCGTAGAAGGGCGTCAGGTCCACGTCCTTGGGCCTGCCCACACGGTCCGTGTGCCAGGCCATGGCCTCGCCTGGCGCGGGCCTGACCCAATCCGCCACAGGGCGGCCCTCGGTGATGAGGACCGGCACGAACGGATCGGAGTCCAGGGGTCCCACGTCCCCGGCCAGGAGTATGGGGCCCTGGAACAGGGCCACCCGGTTGGGGTTGTCCGGCATGGGTTCCGTGCGGAGGCCCATGGGCATCTCGATCTCCAGGCGGTCGCCTGTCTGCCACCTGCGGTCCACTGTGGCATAACCCTGGGGCGTGCTGGTCGCATCGAGCTGGGTGCCGTTGAGCCTGACCGTGAGGCCCTGGGTGGCCCAGAACGGGTGGCGCACGTGCACGGCGAGCCTCAACGGCCGGTCCAGCGTGAACGTCAGGCGAGTGGAACCGCTCCTGGGGAAGTCCGTGTCCTGGCGAAGACGCAGGCCCTTGTCCGACCACGACAGCTCCGAGGCGAGGAAGAGGTTCACCCACAGGGCACGGTCACTGTGGAAGTAGATGGAGTCTCCATACCGGGCGTGGTTCTCCATGCCGCTGCCGTTGCAGCAGGTGAAGTCATGCTCGCCCAGGAAGACCTTGTGGCCGCCCTGTTGCAGGGAGAGGAAATAGCAGACCCTGCCGTTCTCCGGGTGTTGCGAGGCCAGGATGTGGTTGTACACGGCCCGCTCCATGTAGTCCGCATAGGCCGGTCTGGGGTCGCGGCAGAAGAGCAGGCGCGTGAGCCTGAGCATGTTGTAGGTGTTGCAGGTCTCGGTCGTGTTGGCTGCGAGCCGGTCGTTCAGCTTGCCCGGTGCGCCGAAGTGTTCGCCCTGGCTGTTGCCGCCGGTCACATAGGAGTGGTTCGCAGTGACCGTGTCCCAGAAGAACCGGGAGATCTCGGCGAATGGCTGCTCGCCCGTGAGCTCGAAGAGACGGGCCGCGCCGATGACCTTGGGGATCTGGGTGTTGGCGTGTTTGCCCTCGAGCTCGTCCCGGCCCGCGGACAAGGGGTCCAGAATGGCCCTGTGATAGAACCTCTCGGCCACGGCCAGGTATCGCGCGTCGCCTGTCAGGCCGTAGAGATCGGCCAGGGACTCGTTCATGCCGCCGTGCTCACAGGCCAGCATCTGCTGCCACTGCTCCTCGCTCAGGTCCCGTGTAACGGCCTCGGCCCAGTCTGCCATGCGCGAGACCACCTCCAGGGCCTTTGCATTCCCGCAGAAGCGGTACGCATCGATCAACCCTGCGAAGAGCTTGTGGAGGTTGTACCAGGGCACCCACCCGCCGTTCAGGTCGAAGCCCTGGGAGCGGATGTCCCCGCGGGCCACCTCCGCGAAGATCCTCTTGCCGTTCGGCAAGGCCCCGACGTACCCGTTGCCGTTGGCCTTCTGGCACTGGGCCAGCTCGTCCACGATGTAGGCCACGCGGTCGCAGAACCGGCGGTCCCCTGCGGCCTGCGACATCCGCGCACACGCGGACAGGTAGTGCCCCAGGCTGTGGCCCGCAATGCCCTGGGACTCCCAGCCCCCATAGACCTCGGCCTTGGGCGCCAGGCCGGCCTCCTTGCGATACCAGCTCAAGAGCCGGTCCGGCTCCAGGCTCCAGAGGAAGCGGGCGTCCAGGTCCATTGCGTGTTTGAACGGTCCATCCAAGAGCCGGATGTCCTTGGGCTCAAAGGGCAGGGCCTTGAGCGAGACCTCCGCCCGGACCTTGTCGCGCCCGACTTGGTCCATCTCGGCCCCGGGCCTGCACGCCCCTGCAAGGCAGAGGCAGACGACAAGGGCCGTGCGCACGGCCCTTCGGTTCGCGGCTCGGAGATCGTATCGGTCGCTGGGCTGGCTTCTCATGGTCGTGTGTCTCCTGTCAGGAAGGTCATTCGGCCTGCAACAGGCCGTCCACTGGGGCAAAGTCGTCCTCCATGACCCGCGAGCGGGCCGCACTCGTCGGGGGCGCGGTCCTCAGGTTGTTCAGCCGGACCTTGAAGTTGGGGAAGGTCGCCTGCTTGGACTCGATCAGGGCGTCGGCCCTCTTCTCCAACTCGGCGGCGGTCAGGGCTTGGCCCGACCGGGTGGCGATCAGGACCACGTTGCCCGAGTTGGATGCAGGGAAGCAGTACACCTGCGGAAAGCTGGTCTTGAGGGTCTGGTACATGGCCCCTACGATACTCTCCCGCCGACCGTACAGGTCCCCGATCACGTTGTAGGCCAGGACGCCGTTCTCCGTGAGCCGCTCCTTGGCCAGGGCGAAGAACTCCTTGGTGGCCAGGGAGTAGGGGATGAAGGACCCGTATCGATTGGCGGTGTAGGCATCCAGGATGATCACGTTGTACTGGGCCTGGGTCCTGCGGAGGAAGACCCGGCCGTCCTCGATCGCGATCTTGAGGTTCTCCGACTCCTTGACCTGGAAATAGTCCCGGGCCACCTCCACCACCTTGGGGTCCAGTTCCACGGTCTGGCTCAGGACCTTGGGCCAGTAGTGCTGGTAGGCCCGTTGGATGCTCCCGCCGCCCAGCCCGATCATGAGTACAGACTGGATCCGGTCGTTCCAGAGCCAGGGCATTTGAAAGTACTCGGTGTACTCGAAGTGGCCCTGCAGGGGGTCGTCCAGGGACATCCGGCTCTCCGTGGCGTTGTCGAAGTGCAGGACCCTCAGCCGGCCCCGGTCCACCACCTTGATGTGGTGGTAGGCGGAGGTGGTCTCAAACACGACCTCGTCGGCCTTGGCCTGGCCGGTCTGCACCAGCCCAAGCCCCAATACGAAGAACCACATCGAACACCAACGCATCTTGCGTCCTCCTTATACTCCATGGTTTCAATTCTTGGCGAAAACTGAAAGCAGCCCAACTGTAATCGTCTCGACCTGTGGACCCCGTCTTTGCAGGAATGCGGCTCCTCTCCTGGGAATCAAGGCAGGGCCGGGGCCTGGAGGATCCTCTGCGGCCCACACACACAGCATCGCCAAGTGGCGGCCTGGAAAGGTCGTTGCGGTCATGTCCTTGCTCCTCACCGTCGGGTTCATCTCTCGACCAGGATCAGCCCTGGATGGGTCCCCGTGATACTCCTGCCGCCATCGGGCGTGACCACGAAGGTGTCCTCGACGCCGACCATGCCCACGCCCGGGATGCCCTTCTTGGGCTCCAGGGCCAGCACCATGTTCTCCGCAAGCGGCTCGTCGAATCCCTCGGCCAGGACCGGGAGGTCGTCGATCTGCAGGCCGACCCCGTGCCCGAGGAAGTTCGCCCGCCTGTCTCCGAAGCCCATGAAGTCCTGGAGGAACTCCGCGTCCAGGCCCCCCAGGACGCCGGAGTAGATCTGCGAGGGGATTGCGCCGGGCCGGATCAGTCGGGCCAACTCTCGCTGGATCTCCACGCACTGGCCGTGGATCAGGATCGCCTCGTCCGGCAGCGACCGGCCGAACATGTAGACCATGGTCTTGTCCGTGTGATAGCCGTCCATGGCAAAGCCCACGTCCACGAACACCAGGTCGCCTGTCTGGAGCCTGCGGTCACGGCTGCCCAGGACCGGGGCCGCAGGCCCTATGCCCAGACACCCGCCCGGCCCGTCGAAGCTGGTGGGATAGATCGAATTGACGCCGAAGCCCAGTTGCCCCACCGCGATGTCCACGCCGAACATCCCGAATCGCACGGTCCCCTGATGCCCTGCGCGGACCATCAGCGAGAAGAGATCGGACCCGAACTCGGCCTCGCTCACCCCCTCGCGGAGCAGCATCGGGACCCCCTCCTCCATGATCCGTCTGTGGAGGGCCCCGGCCAGCTTCAGGATCCCCAGCTCATACGGGGTCTTCACCGCCCTCACGCGTGCGAGCGGCCTGTCCAGGGATGCGATCTCCTTGCAGGGGAAGTACTTCCTGAACCGGCCGAGCAGGGCCACGGGCACCAGCTCGGTGTCTACGTGGACGACCTGGGCCGGACCCGACACCAGGGGCGCGGCGTCGCGAAACCCCTTCATGGGTCGAATATCTGGGAACAGGGACTCCTCGCAGGCCCGCTCGTGGCTCCTCCGCACACAGAACACGGCCTGTCCGTTGCGGGGGATCAGGAGCACGCCGTCCTGCATGGTGCCCGTGAAGTAGTACTGGCTGACCCGGCCGAAGATCGCGCAGAGCTCCCAATGGGGATGCTCTGCGTCCATGCAGGCCCGGAACCGCTGCATCCGATTGTTCAGTTCTGTGAGGGGTGTCTTGGTCATAGTCTGCTCAGGAATCGAGAAGGTTTGCAGCAAAGGGATCGACCGGATCGAGCGAAGAGGACCCAGGCAGCAGGATGCGGATCTGGACCTTGGCATCGTACCAGCCCTTCACGATCCGGGCCGTGTCCGGCAGGCGCCGGGCCTCGTCGAGTACAAGCACCTCGGGTGTCCGGAGCGAGCGGAGGGCCTCCACCGGAGACAGGGAGCCGGCTGCCTGGAGATCCTGTTCGGCCAGTCTCTTGAGGTACATGGCATGCAATATAACCGCGCATTCTGTAATGTGCACGTGGCAAAACGGTTGATTCTGGCCCTGCTTCAGGAGATGGAAGCAGGCCACACGGTTGCGGCTCGCTTCCCAGTCTGTGCCCAGTCAGAGTGGTCCGTGAAGTGTCCAAGGGGTCCCCGGAGTGCCCGCGAAATACGTAAGACGTCCGCGGAATCCTGTGTGTGATACAAGAAATTATCTCATGAGCATGTCCGCTTTTTGCTTGACACCAGCTGGCTGGGGTACTATGGTCCAGCCAGAAGCCAGAAGCCAGAAGCCAGAAGCCAGAAGGCTTTCTGTGCGCACTCCATTGGCAGGTGCCAAGGCCATGGCACGCGATTCGAGAAATCGCGCGCGGAGGGGTAGGCCGGCAAGGCCAACTGGAACGCAGCCCTATCCAGAGGGCATTGGCCAAGCAGGTCAGTCGCCCCACCCGCGCAAAGGGCTATTTCAAGGGCTGACCCTCGAAGGCCCGACCCTCGAAGGCCCTCGAAGGCCGCAGTCTTTGACCATCAGCTGATCTACGAGAGAATGCTGGTCGTATGAATCGGGCGGAAGAGAGCACACATGCGCCTAGGGGAGGCCTCAGGTTTGACGCCGTCCACAAGGCGTCTGTTCTCTGGGCAGGCGGGGGAGCGCTCGTTCTCCACTATGTGACCTCCGTAGCGATCGCCTTCCGTGGCTTTGAGAGTCCACACTTGGAGCGATTCTCGGCACTGCTGATTGTGCTGGCCGTCACGAGTTTGTTGCTCAATATGGGCCTACAACTATGGAAACGCCGCCCATTGAATTGGCTCGCATACGAGATCTTCTCCTGTGTAATGGTTGCGTCGCTCATATACAGCTGGGTGGCATCACGATCGGTGGCTTTCCACAGGGAACGTGCTCGGCAGCATGATCGGCAATGTGAACACTCTCTCGCCTTACAGGAGTATCGCTGGCTCACGGAGAAGTGGTGGTATCGCGTGTTCGGGCAGCGTGATGCATTCAGTCCGCTCCTGATGTCTGTTGCCAGAACGGCGTGTGAGGTAGGCGACTTTGAGCTGGCTAGGCGGAGCTATGAGCGGATCATTGCGAATGAGGAGGACGAGTACTGGCGCAAAAGGGCGAATGAAGACCTTGGACGCTTGCAGCGCGGGCTAGAGATGCTGGACATCTACCACCGCTGGATGGGAGGTGACAAGACCGCGCTCCACGCTGTAAGTGATCGGCATCGGGCCGCGCCGCCGGATCCTGCGGCAGATGAGGTACGGGCCCTGTACGACATGGCTCTTGCCTTGGAGTACGACTTGGGATCACAGGCCAAGGCCAAGGAGGTATACGAGAGGATCCTCGGTATGGATGTCTCGGACATCCGCAGGCAAGTGGCCCGCAGATGGCTGGATGAGTGGGCGCAGGCCGGTTCGACCGACGGCGCCTTCCATGCGTTGGCCGATCTGGACCTGATCGACGAGGACCGGTGGCCACAGGCGCTGGCGCTGATCGCCGCCGACCGGCGGGCCCGG
>JAGOQT010000038.1 GCA_018007255.1 Phycisphaerae bacterium
GGTACGAGGAGCGACCCACACATCTGGAGCTGTCCAGGAGGATCAGGTTCACCGGCCAGTCCCTCTGGTGGACGTTCTCCAGGAGCGGGGCATAGGAGCACATCCGGACCACGTCTGCGTTCCGCTCCATGGCGAGCATGAAGACCGCCTCGGCCAGGCCGCCCAGGAGGTTGCCCGTGCCCACCCCGCGGTTGACTGCGTACTCGCCCACGTAGATCTTGGGGCCGCTGCGGTCCGCGTCGTCGTACTGGTGGGCCATGTCGAAGAACCGAGGGGGGTTCACATAGAAGTGCTCGTCGAGGATCTCGATGGGCGCAGGCCCCTGCTGGTCGCGGGGCGGCCCGTCCGCGATGGTGACGACCTGCGGATACTTGGCCTTGATCGCATCATAGAGGACCTTGTAGTGCCTCAGATAGTCCGGGCCCCAGTTCTCGTTGCCGATCTCCACGTACTTGAGCTTGAAGGGCTCGGTCCGGCCGTTGGCCGCGCGCCGGGCCCCCCACTCGGAGGTCGCAGGACCCAGGGCGTATTCCAGGGCGTCCAGGGCCTCCTGGACGTACGACTGCAGGGTGCTCGCATCCGCCACCTCGGCCGGACGACGGGCCTGGCAGCTCATGCCCACGTTGCACACGTACATGGCCTCTGCGCCGAGGTCCTCCGCCAGTTGGAGGTACTCGTGGAAGCCCAGCCCATAGGTGCTGTAGTAGCCCCACAGGTTGAAGTCCCCCTTGCGCTGGGCAATGTCCCCGATGGAGTCCTTCCACCGGAACCGGTTGTACAGGGTGCAGCCCTCCACCACGCACCCGCCGGGGAAGCGGAGAAACCCGGGCTTCAGGTCCGCCAGCATCTGGGCCACGTCCCTCCGCATCCCGTTGGGCCGGTCCTTGAAGGTCTTGCGGGGGAACAGGGACACGACGTCGAGCCACATCGTGACCGGTTCGATCGGCGTGACGACCAGCCGGCAGTTCGGATCGGAGGCCTCTGCATGGAGGGCCAGGGTGTATTTCCGCCATGGGCCGCCGATCTCCGGGATGGTCGCTCGTGCACACACCTTCCTGCCGTCCGTGTCCTCCAGCGAGAAGACCAGGCCGACTCCTCGCGCACGGGGGCCCTGGCCCGAACTCTGTGCCTCTGTGCGAGCATAGAAGGTGGCGTCGTACCACTCGCCTGCCTGGATGTTCATGCCCCAATACCCGCTGTTGACCACACCGCAGCGGGTCCCCTGCCGGGTCACGGTCATGCGCAGCGAGTGGGGGTTCCGGTCATTGAGCGGGGTGTTCGCATCCAGGTGCATGGACCCTTGGCCTCCACCCTCGGCCAGGAAGGACCAGCCCGGCAGGTCGCTCTTGAACCATTTGCGGGTCCGCCACCCCAGGGGCGTCAGGACATTGCCGTTGGCATCGACCCTCCAGCCCTCCGGGATCGCGCTGGCCTCCATGTCGCGGTTCTGGACCAGCTCTGCGTAGAGACCGCCGTCGCCGGCGTGGTTGATCTCCTCAAAGAAGATCCCGTACATCTCGGGACTGACTGCCCTGCGGGGCCCGCCGGCGTCCACCGTGATCAGCGGCGCGAGGGTCGCGGCGGTCCCCTGCGCACAGAGGTGAGTGGGGACCCAAACCAGGGCGAGATAGGCCCATGTCGCCATCCCATTCTGCATCGAGGCTTCTCCTTACCCCTGTCTCCAACCGCTTCCGTGCCCTCCCGCACCAGGAGAGTCGGCCGGGTCGCCTCCAGGTCAGGGCAGATCCCCGGTCACCCGGCCCAGTGTGTCCGCGTGCGCTACGGTCCGCCCGTCCGCCAGCACGCTCAGGCCCGCGCCCCTTCCGTACCGCCGTCCGTCCCGGTCCCAGAGGAGGGTGAGGGTGCGGCCGTGATACCGGACTCCATCCAGGCAGAACCAGTCCCATTGACCGGGGGGCAGCAGCGGGGCGACCTCCACGGTCCGGTCCTCCCGGGGGCGGAGGCCCACCACGCCGGTGATCACCAGGTCGGCGAAGGTGGAGTGGTTGTAGTAGCGGCTTCGCTCCTGTGTGCCCTTGAGCCATTGGCCGGTCTTCTCGTCGAGGTACTCCCCGATATACGGCCTGCCGTCCATCCGATGGCAGCGGACGTAGGTCATGAAGGCGTCGAAGTAGTCCTTGGGCGTGATCCCCGACGGGGGGTAGTCCCGCAGGACGTGGGCCAGGGCCGTGAGGGTCTGGGACGTGGCAAAGGGCCAGACCGCGCCGTCCCACTCGCACTTGCAGCACCCGTGTGTTCGGAACGCGGGGTGTCGCCGCTCTGCGGTCGTGATGCCGTGGGGCGCACGGAAGCCGTTGGGATCCAGCAACTGGGTCCAGGCGTCCTCCAGGCCCGGATCAGGGAGGTTGAAACACCACGGGACAAAGCCAATGGCCTCCCGGACGTCTGCCAAGGTGCCCTCCTCTCGCCGGACCTTGAAGAACCGGGCCTCTGCGTCCCAGAGCTGGGACTGGGTGAGGCGTTTGACCTCAGCGGCCTTCTGGGCGTACTGCCTGGCCAGGTCCTCGCGCCCGGCCATCTGTGCGATGGCGGCAATGGCCCGGGCATTGGCGAACATGTAGCTGTTGATCGTGGGACGGGCCTGCTTCTTGGTCCTGGAGCCGCTGATGGACTCCTCCATGCCGTCTCGAACGTCGTACTGCCAGAACAGGCCGTCCGGCAGCCTCCGCTCCTGCTCCCATGCGAGGTAGTCCGCCGCCAGGTCGTCCAGCAGACCCACCACGAAGGGCCGGTCCGCGGTGACGAGGTAGCGGTCCAGCACAGCCGCCGCCAGCCAACTGCTGAACCGGTGCAGGTGGGGTTGGGGGCCCCCCTCATGGCCGCGAAGCCAGAAGCGGACGGTGTCGTCCAGATACCTCGGATCGCGGAGCCAGCGGCCTTCGGCAATGTGGTGTCCCAGCGCGCAGCTGATCGTGTTGTGGACCCCTGCGTGGCCCACGGGGACCAGGAACTCCGTGAACACGAATCCCTGTGGGGTCTGCACGAGGTGCTTCCTGAACGACCACCACCGGAAGTAGTAGATCTCCTCGACCTCGCGATCCGGGCACTCGAACAGGGGTATGTTCCGGGAGAGCCAGTCCCAGGACTGGGCGTTGGGTACGAGGTTCCTGACGTTCTCGTCCTCCATGGTGTTGAAGCGTTCGACGTGGTGGGCAAAGGCCTCGGGCCTGAGCAAGGCCCAATCCCCTGCCCCGGCAGGGTGAAGGCCTGCGGTGCAGGCAAGGGCCCATGCCCCCAACACGAGGATCCCGGTTCGGCGGGCCGGTCCGATCCCTTGGGGGCCGGGCGTGCCCTTCCTGGCCGGGGCAGGCCGCGACCGCTGCTGGGAACCTCCTGGAGCTGGGATTGCCCCGGCCCTGCGGACCGGGCAATCCGGACCTGCTCGGTGTGTCTGCACCATGGGTGCATTATGGGGTCTGGCCCTTGCCCTGTCAAAGCGATCTTGGTCCTGCAGGGGCTCGCTGGGGGGGCACCGCCTCGATCCCAAAAAGCCCAATTTGCCTCTGGACACGGCTCCGCCTGCACGCTATGCTATGGGCTCATTCTGTGGTGGATTCCAGAGGTTGCTATGGCACACAAAAAAGGGCAAGGTTCGACAAGAAACGGAAGAGACAGCAACGCCCAGTACAGGGGTGTGAAGGTCTACGGAGGCCAGGTGGCCAAGGCCGGATCGATCATCGTCCGGCAGTGTGGCACTGTGTTTTCCCCGGGTGCAAATGTGGGGATGGGCAGGGATTACACGCTCTTCGCCCAGAGGGACGGGACGGTCTGCTTCAAGGGCCGCAAGGTCCACGTCCTGTAGGGAGACAAACGGTCTGGGTCGTTCATGAGGATGGTCTTGCGCCATCCTTTTTTTGTGCCGGAGAGGATGAGGTCCCCACTGACCGCGGAGCCCATGTTTGTCGACGAGGCCAAGATCTACGTGAAGGCGGGGGACGGCGGGCGCGGTTGCGTGGCGTTTCGCCGCGAGAAGTACGTGCCCAAGGGCGGCCCGGACGGCGGTAACGGGGGGCGAGGAGGCCACGTGATCTTCGAGGCGGTCGGAGACCTGGACACCCTGATCGACTTCACCGGACAACACCACTGGCGGGCCGAGAACGGCAGGCCTGGCTCGGGCAGCAACCGCACGGGCGCGGACGGCAGGGATCTGCTCATCCGGGTCCCGGCAGGGACGCTCATCTACGACCTCGACCTGGGTCTGCTCCTGAAGGACCTCAACCAGGTCGGGATGCAGGCCCGGGTCTGTAGAGGCGGCAAGGGGGGCAGGGGCAACAAGGCCTTTGCCACAGCCACGAACCAGACCCCACGAACCGCCGAGACCGGCACGCCGGGCCAGGAGCGGAACCTCCGCCTGGAGCTGAAGCTGATTGCGGATGTGGGCCTCGTAGGGAAACCGAATGCGGGCAAGAGCACGTTGATCTCGCGCTGTTCTGCAGCCCGGCCCAAGATTGCGGACTACCCGTTCACCACCCTGGAGCCCGTGCTGGGAATCGTCGAGCTCAGCGGCTTCCGCCGGTTCGTCATGGCCGACCTCCCAGGCCTGATCGAGGGGGCGCACCAGGGCGCAGGACTGGGCTTCGAGTTCCTTCGCCATATCGAGCGCACGGCCCTGATCGTGCATCTGCTGGACTCCATGCCCCTGGACGGATCCGACCCGGTCGAGAACTACAAGGCCATCCGGAGGGAGCTGGAGGAACACAGCAAGGCCCTGGCCGCGAAACCGGAGGTCATTGTTGTGAACAAGGCAGATCTGGATCCCCAGGGCAGCGTGGCCGCCCGGCTTCGCAGGCGCCTCCGCAAACGGGTGGTCTCCATCTCCGCGGCCACGGGCCAGGGCATCCAAGATCTGCTCGAGGGGCTCTGGAAGCAGGTCAGACAGACCCCGGGCGGACCTGTGTAGGCTACGGCACCTTCATGGGGTCGAAGGCGGGCAGGCGGTCGGCAAAGACCTGGTGGGGGATTGTGGCCAGCAGGTCGGCCCGGACCCTGTCGAGACGGGCCCTGTTCCACTGCTCCAGGATCCCCTCCTTGACCATGGCCTTGGCGTTCTCCAGCTCAACCGGCTTGGCAGGCCGCTTCTCCCGGATCCGCACGACCCGCCACTTGAGGGCGCCCTCCCGGAGGCCCAGCACGGGCCCTACGACCTGGTTGGGGTCCGCCTGCCACAGGGGCGGCCAGAACGAGCCCTCCATGGAGGCATAGAGGTCCACCGGTTGGACGGTCGTCTTGTCGAGTCCATAGTGCTCTTGAACCGTCTTGAATTCCTTGCCCTGATCCAGTTCCGCCCTGGCCTTGGCCGCAGCGTCCCGGTTCTCGCACCAGATCACCTCCACCTTGAGGGCGTCGCCCCTTTGGGTGGACCCCTTGGCCTTCTCGTAGGCGGCCGCCACGTCCTGATCATTGGGCTCGGCCCTGCCCTTGAGCCACTCCTGCTGGGCATAGCCGAACACCATGTCGTCCTCGCGGGTTTGAAGGTCTTGGATCAGCTTCGGGTCCTTGTCCATGCCCTGGGCCACGGCCTCGGCCGTGAGCAGGGGCCTCTGCAGGGCCCGGTCCAGGAACCGCTCCACGCCCTCCGCGGTGTCCAGGTCCTTGGGCCGCCCGGGAGGGGCCATCTCACAAAGGGACTCGAACCACTCCAGGACCGTGAACTGTCCGCCGTCATACCGGGCCAGGACCAGGGCCTTCTCGTTGGGGTCCAGGTCGGTCTGGATCTGCGCGTTCTCAATCCAGTAGATGTTCTTCTTGGACTCCGGCTTGGGCTTGGAGAGGAGCCTCTTGTGAAGGGCCGCGGCCTTGGCGAGGTTCTCCGTCACCTTGGTCAGGTGCAGCTTCTGGACGAGTTGCGGATAGTACTGGGCGAAGATCTCGTTGCCCTTCTGGTTGTAGGCGATGGCCCGGGCCCGCTCCCTGGTGAGCTTGGGGTCCTTGGCCATGAGGTCGTTCATGTCCTTCTCGGTGACTGAGATCTTCGGTTCCACCGCAGCCACGGCCGCCTTGCTCGCCAGTCGTTGTTCCCTGAGCCGCTTGAGGGTGGACTGGATCTCGTGCCTCTGGTGCATCCCCTTTGCGCGGGCATCCAGGAGGATGGCCTTGTCGCCCAGCATCCGCATCAGCACGGCCTTGGGCTCGGGGGCCGACACCGCAGGGCTGGCTGCGTACGGGTTGGGCTGGAGCTCCCGCAGGTACGCCTTCCGAAAATCGTCCCCGGTGAGGACGTGCTCGCCGATGAGGGCCAGCACATTCGGGTCCGCAGGGACCTGGGACACGGCCGCTGCAGTCGATGCCACAGGGGCCGGCGTCACGGGGCCGGGCGTCGCCTCGGGCCCCCTCTCCGGGGAGGGGGGCGGGACCGCGGCCTGCGCGGGCCCGGCGCTGTCCGGCTCCGGCGGTCTTGCGTCCGGGGCCTGCTTCCCGGGCTTGCACGATTGGGAGAGGACGGCCATCAGGACCACGAGCGAGATGCCGATCAGGATGTTGAGCCAGGGCCTGCGCATCGGGAGTCTCCTTCCTGTCATGCCCGTCTTCAGTGAATCACCTTGTTGAGGGAGTAGGTGATGATGCCCGATGCCCCTGCCCGCTTGAGCGCAGGGATCAGGGCCCGCTCCACCCGCTCGTCCACAATGACCTCGATCGCCACATAGAGGGAATCGGCCAGGCTCGATATGGTCGGGCTCTTCTCCGCAGGCAAGACCCCCAGCACGGCGTCCAGGTCGATCTTCTTCACGTTCATCTTCAGACCGACCGTGCTTTGGCCCTCCATCGCAGCCCTCAGCAGGATGGCCAGGTTTTCGATCTTCTCCCGCTTGAATGGATCGGCCCAGGCCGACCGGTTGGCGATGAACCGTGTGGTCGAGGTGACGACCGTGTCCACGATCCGCAGGCCATTGGCCCGGAGGGAGGCGCCCGTCTCGGTGATCTCCACGATCCCGTCCACCAGATGGGCCTTGACCTCGGTCGCGCCCCAACTGAACTCCACGCGGACCTCGACGCCCTTGTCCCGGAAGTACTTCCTGGTGACCTGGACCAGCTCCGTGGCCACCAGTCCCCCGGCCAGGTCTTCCGCCTTCTGGACCGTGGACCCCTCGGGCACGGCCAGGACCCAGCGGGCCGGATTGGACGTGGCCTTGCTGTAGGCCAGCTCGCAGACCTCGACCACGTCGCAGGCGTTCTCCAGGATCCAGTCATACCCGGTGATCCCCGCGTCCAGGACCCCGTCACACACGTACCGGGCCATCTCCTGGGCCCGCAGACACACCGGCTTGATCTGGGGGTCGTCGATCTGAGGCCAGTAGCTGCGGGAAGGTTCCGTCAATCGGAACCCCGCCCTGCTGAACAGGTCGAAGGTGGCCTTCTGGAGGCTGCCTGCTGGGAGACCGAGCTTGAGAACGGGTTCGGACATCGGAGGGTCTTTCCGCTCAGGGTTGATCCGGCTTCTTGGAGGGGGCCTTCTTTCCTTCGCTCTGGGACTTCTTGCGAACGGAAGAGGCCCTTGGCTCGGAGGGTCGCCGCAATTCGCTCCGGGCCCTGAGCTCGGCATAGAACTCGTAGGCGTCCTGGGCGGGCACCAACTTGGCCAGGAATCCTCCGATCTCGCCGGGCTCAGCCTGGGGATGGACCAGGCCTTCGGCCTTGAGGCACCGCACCATGCGCTCGGTCAAGGGAATCGCGTGGCCGTGCATGGACGTCAGCATGCAGTAGTCCACGGCAAAGGGGGTGATCCCGTCCAGGGACTCGAGAAACTGCCGGGCCGGGCGTTTGCCCATCTTCTTGGTCGCTGCCAGGCTCAGGGCATGGAACCTGTTGAACACGGCCATGAGCACCTGCGTCACCCGTGCGGCGGCCTCCCGGACCGCCGGAGAGCTGTCGCCAAACAGACCGGTGATCTCGTCGGGGCCGGCCACTCTGAGATCGTTCAGATCCACGAAATGCCGGGTCAGCCGTTTCTGTGCTGCCTGGGCCTGGGCCTCGGTCACGGGCTCGGACATCAGCCCGTACACCAGGGCCTCCAATGGATCCTCGACCATCACGCGTTGGACCTTGGGTCCCGTCCGCTTCAGGGAACGGACCTGCCTCTTGATTCGGCCGGCGTAGAGCTTACTGTCCTTCATCGGCTCCCTCGTTGGCGTTGGCCGGGGCCCCCTGCCCGCCCGTCTCTTCTGCCGGGCCCACAGAGCGGGACTGTCGTTCATCGGCCAATCGGTCGATCAGACTCATGACCTCGATCGTCTTCTTGAACTGGTCGTCGCGATGGAGGCGCAGGATCGGACAGAATCGGCCCCGGATCACGTTCGCCACCCAGGCCTGGAGTCGACTCCGGGCATGCTCGATCGCCGCGAAGGTCCGGCCCTCTGTGGCGGTGTCCTTGGCCAGGATGCTCACGTACACGTCGGCCACCCGCAAGTCCGCGGCCACTTCCACGCGGGTGATGCTGACCAGGCCTTCGATCCGAGGATCGGCGAGGTGACCGGCGATTCCCTCACCCACGGCCCTCTGGATCTGGCGGGCTACTTTTTCCTGTCGTCTGGTTGCCATCCCGATTGCGACCATTCAGGTGGACCGGCGTCCCTGTTACTCCAGCGTCCTGGCGATCTTCACGATCTCATAGAACTCCAGCACGTCGTTGACCTTGACATCGTCGAATCCGGCCAGCTTCACGCCGCACTCGAGGCCGGACCGGACTTCGCGGACGTCGTCCTTGAAGTGTTTGAGCGACTCGATCGTGGCTCCGTCTCGGACGACGACGTTGTCCCGGATCAGCCGGACCTTGGCGTGCCGGGTGGCCGTGCCCTGCGTCACATAGGAGCCGGCCACGGTGCCGACCTGGGAGACCTTGAAGGTGGCCCGAACCACGGCCCGTCCCAGGGTGTTCTCCTTCTCCTCCGGCTCCAGGAGGCCGGCCATGGCCTTCTTGAGGTCCTCCGAGATGCGATAGATGATACTGTAGTACCGTACGTCCACACCCTTCGCGTCCGCACTCTTGGAGGCCCGCTCGTCGGCCACCACGTTGAACCCGATGATGATGGCGTTGGACGCCTCGGCCAAGAGCACATCCCCTTCCGTGATCCCGCCCGGGGTGGCCTGGAGGATCACGACCTTGACCTCGTCCGTGCTCAGATCGGTCAGGTGCTTCCTGAGGACCTCCACCGAGCCCTGCACGTCGGCCCTGACGATCAGTCTGAGCTCCTTGACCTGGCCCGCCTCGATGCGGGTGAACAGGTTGTCGAGCGTGACCTGGGTCCGCTGGGCCAGGGCGCTCTCCCGCCCGAGGCTCTGGGCCTCCTCGGCCGCGGCCTTCGCGCGGTTGATGTCGTTCAGGCAGTAGAACCGGTCGCCGGCCTGCGGCACTCCGTCCAATCCCAGGATCTCCACCGGCACTCCCCCGGTCGCGGACTTGAGGGTCCGGCCGAAGCTGTCGCGGATCGTCTTGACGCGGCCGTAAGCCGAACCCGCCAGGAGGATGTCGCCCTTGTTGAGCGCCCCCTCCTTGACCAGCAACCGGGCCACCGGGCCCTGTTGGGGCGACATCTTGGCCTCCACCACCCAACCGGTGGCCGGGATCGTGTCGTCGGTCTGGAGATTGAGGAGTTCGGAGACGTAGTCGATGTGTTCCAGCAGGTCCTGGATGCCCTGGCCGGTCTGGGCACTGGTCTTGACCACCTCGGTCTGCCCACCCCACTCGACCGGGGCCAAGCCGTGCTCGGCCAGTTGGGCATAGACACGATTGAGGTCCCACCCGGGCAGATCGATCTTGTTGAGGGCCACGATGATGGGAACGGCCGCGGCCTTGGCGTGGGCGATCGCCTCCACGGTCTGGGGCATGACGCCGTCATCGGCAGCCACGACCAGGATCACGACATCCGTCATGTTGGCCCCTCGAGCCCTCATGGCCGTGAAGGCCTCGTGGCCGGGGGTGTCCAGGAACGTGATCGACCGCTCGCCGAACACGACCTGCGAGGCCCCGATGTGCTGGGTGATGCCGCCGGCCTCGCCCACGGCAACCTGGGTCGAGCGGATGCGGTCCAGAAGGCTCGTCTTGCCGTGGTCCACATGGCCCAGCACGGTGGCCACCACGGGTCGACGTCTGAGGTGCTCCCTCGCCCGGCCGTCGAACTCCTCCCGAATCTGGTCCTCCAGGCTCTTTCGCTGTTGGACCACGAGGTCCGTCTCGAACTCCATGGCCACCAGCTCCGCCACCTCCTTGGCCACGGCCTGATTGGCGGTGGCCATGACTCCCTGACGCATCAACCTGCCGATGACGTCGCTGATCTTGACTCCCAGGGCAGCGCCGAGGTCCTTGACCAGGATCGGCTCGGTGACGGTGGCCGTCTTGGGTTTGGCCAGAGAGGTCAGGGTCTGGGCCCGGGTCGCGATCTTGCGGGAAGGTCTCAGCCGCAGACCCTCTCCTCCGGCGGCCTCCAGCCTGGCCTGCCGTTCGTCGATGTCTCGCTGCCGCCACTTGAGCCGGGACTTGCCCAGATGGGCAGCCCCCTCACCGGCCGGCTCGGCCGGGCTCGCGTGGGGCTTCCGAACAGGGGGCTTGCGGCCCCTTGCGCCAGCCCGCTCGGTCTGCTGTGACTCGCCCGTGCCCATCAGGGGCTGAGCGGCCGCCCCATCGTGCCGCGGCCGCATCCGCGGCCTGAGGGGACGCAAGGGTTCAGGGGCCTCGATTCGCACCACACGGGGGCCCTGGAGCTTGGCAGGCGAAGGTTTCTCCAGCATGGGGCCGGCAGGAAGGATCGGCTCGGGCTTCTTGGGCGGCTCTACCACCTGGGGCCCGGGTGCGGGTGCGGGTGCAGGTGCAGGCTCAGAGACCGGGGGTTCCACGGCTGGCGGGGCCTCAGCGGCGGGAAGAGGCTCGACCTCTGGAGGGGCGGGCGCCACCTCAACGGGGATTGCTTCAATCTGCTGGACCGGTGCGGTCTGTACCTCTGCCGCAGGCTCGACCAGGACAGATGCGGGCTCGCCGGGCTGTTCGTCAAGGAGGGGCTCGGCCTTCCTCCGTCTGGGACTGACCCTGACCTTCTCCAAATCCACCCTCTCGGCGACCTCAACGGTCGTCACATTCTCACCCTCTGTGAACCACTCGCGAATGGTGGCTGCCAGACCGGCCGACAGCACGGCCATGTGATTCTTGACATCCAGACCCTCATCCTGGCATTTCTTGATGATGGCCGAACTCTTGACCCCAAGTTCCCTTGCCAGGATGTGCACACGCGTGGTTGCCACCGGATCCTCCCGTCTTAGGGTTCTGTGGAGGGCTGGTCCGTAGGGCCTTCAGGGCCAGCCTTCTCTGCCTGTCTCTGCTTGGCGGCCTCCTCGAGTCTCTTGGCCTCCTCGGCGGCCGCGGCCACCAATCGGCCCGCCAAGTCAGGGCTCAACTTCAAGTCCTCGATCAGGGGCTCGGTCCCCACGTCTTCCAGGTCCGCGACCGAGATCATCCCCAGTGCAATCAGCTTGTCCACGAGCACCTCGTCCGCGCCCTCGACCTTCTTGACCGTGCTGGCCAGGCAGTCGACGTTGCTGTTGTACACGTCCGGGGTGAGGATATCGATGTCCCAGCCGCTCAGCCGGGCAGCCAAGCGGACATTCTGACCGTGCTTGCCGATGGCCAGACTCAACTGGTCCTCGGCCACCACGACCGTGGCCTTGCCCAGCTCGAAGCACAGGGCGATCTCACTGACCTTGGCGGGCATCAGGGCGTTGGCCACAAGGACCTGCGAGGACTCGTTCCACCGCACAATGTCGATCTTCTCGCCCCCCACCTCATCCACGATGTTCTTGATGCGGCTGCCTCGCACGCCCACACAGGCCCCCACCGGGTCCACCTTGTCGTCCAGAGAGGCCACAGCCACCTTGGTCCGATATCCGGCCTCACGGGCCATGACCTTGATCTCGATGACCCCCTCAGCGATCTCAGGCACTTCTGCCTCGAACAGCCCCCGGATGAAGTCCGGGTGGGTCCGCGACAGGATGATCTTGACCTGATTGGAGACCTCCTTGACCTCCAGGATCAGGCATCGAACCCGCTCACCGGGTCGATGCGTCTGACCCATGATCTGCTCGCCCCTGGGCATGAAGCCCTCGATGGAGTGGCCCAGGCTGACCACGAGGGCCCCGCCCTCGTATCGAATCGCACTGCCGCTGATGATCTGTCCCTTGCGCTGCACGAACTCCGAATAGATGCTATCCCTCTCGTCCGCGCGGATCTTCTGGATCATCACCTGCTTGGCGGTCTGCGCCGGGATGCGGCCCAGGGTCCGGATGTCGATCGCCTGGCCCGCTCGGGAGACCTCGAAGTGGCCGGTCCGGCGATCGATCTGAACGAAGATCTCGCTCTCGTGATCCGCGAAGTGCTTGCGCACCGCAGAGACCATCGCTTCTTCGAGGTCCTTGAACACGGACTCCCGGTCGATGTTCTTGTCCCTGGCGATGTTATCGACGATTCTCAACAACTCCTGGCTCATAGCACCTGCTTCCTGTTCGGCCCACCAGGTTCCTGGCCCGGATCTACGTCCGCCGTGCCCACCAAAAAGAAAGTGGAAACCTTGGGAGTTTCCACTTCACCTTCATGCCACCGAACCCGGGCTGTCAGAACACCTTCGCCCTACATCCCAGACCTCCGCGGTGTGTGACCCTGACGATCCACGTTCAGAAGGCAACCCGACAATACACCTGGATCATCGTCCAGAACCTGAAGCAGAAACGCCTCTGCCAATGCGACTCCATGCGCCCTGGCGCGACAACACGGCCATCGCCCATCTCCAACCAGCCGCACTATCCACCTACCCACAGCATCCGGCCGCCTTGTCCTTCGTTCACCTGGACGGCACTGCGCATCCGAACAAGATATGGATGTTAATCGCTCCAGACCAGTCTGACAACAACTATTTGCCGATTTCCGAGGATTTTGGACCGGCGGCCAGAAGCCTGGACCTAGCCATGGCCGATCTAATACAGGCTCGCTACGGAATCGGAGCTAGAAACTGCGCAAGTAACCCATATTAAGGCAGATGTCATGAACAGGATTCGCCAGGCAGCTCGCGTTGCCCTCCTCACTTCTCTGTACTGTATTGCCGGTTGTCGGTGCCCATGCCCGCCGGTTTCCTGCCCGGAACCTGGCCAGGCGGGTACAGGGGGGGGCGGGATCCAGGCTGACGCGCAGCGAGCCAGGGTGCTGATCAGGGGGAATGTGGGCATTCCTGGCGTCCTGCTGGAGGGCCTGCCCGGGAACCCGATCTCAGACGCGGATGGGGGCTACAGTGCAGGTGTGGAGCCCAACTGGACCGGCCAGGTCACCCCTAGACTGGACGGATATGGTTTCAGGCCGACCTCAAGGCGGTACACGCAGATCGTTTCCAGTACTGATAAGCAGGACTACATGCCTGCCAGGCTGACCTTTCCTATAGCGGGCAGTGTTGGCGTGGAGGGCGTGGTGATGAAGGGCCTCCCAGGCCCCGCGATCACAGGGGCGGATGGGTGCTACAAGGTGTTGGTCGAGTCCGGCTGGACGGGCAGCGTGGAGCCTGCGAAGGAGGGGTACATCTTCGAGCCCTCCTCGCGCAGCTACGAGTCTGTGGCCAGGGAGTGGATACACGAGAACTACACCCCTAAGCCCTCCGTTTCGCTCGACGTGCAAGGCAGGGCCGGCGCCCCTGTCCGGCCCGACGTGCGCGGGGCCGGGCCATGGCCGACCCATTGGGCAACCGCAGGTGCACAGGGCGTGCGTGCGCCGCGCGTGCTGATCCTGCCTGCCGCACAGGGCAGGTTGGGCGATCGGGCAGAGATCGAAGAGGACCTCCTGGTCATGAGTGCAATCCTCCAGGATACACTGGACGGAATGGACCCGAATGGCGGCATGACCGACCCCAATACGGAGGCGGGGTCGGACCCGGCGGGTGCTGCCATACAGGCCCTCTATATCCAGGACTTTGGTGTGCTCTTCTGTGCAGGGATGACTCGCCTGCCGGATCTGGCAGGGCCCCACCGGCCTGGGCTGGACCCGGACAGGCCCCGCGATCCGGTGTGGGAGGAGGCCAGGAAGCACGTCCTGACCGCAACGGATCCCGGCTCCGTGGCAGGGCCTCCACGCATGGCCATCAGGCAAGATGTCGAGGCCATGCTCATCCGTGCCCTCAAGCACGCGGGCAACATCCGTCACCTTGGACCTGAGCAGTGGGTGGCTATGCACCTGACGTGGGACGGGGCCGTCCCCGGCCCGGCCTCGTCCGGGGCCCCGCGCCCTGGGCGGGGACTTGAAGCCACGCTGAAGGTCAAGAAGGGGACCATCGACCTGTTCCTGGCCGGGGCCCTGGACGAGCGGGCGTTTCGCCAGGTGGTGCAGGTCCTTGTGCAGTAGCAGGCCGGCGGCTACCATAGGGCCCAGCGGCGGTCCCCGGACCCGGTCCGGCGGCCCGGTCGAGACTGGATCATGATCTACACCCTGCACCGCTACATCTTCCGGGAGTTGTGCAAGATCTTCTTGCTGGCCACCGTTGCCCTGACGCTGATCCTGAGCCTGGGCAGCCTGCTGCGGCCCATCCAGAGGTACGGCGTGGGGCCCGGCCAGGTGGTGGACCTCTTGGTCTACTTCCTGCCTGTGACGATGAGCTTCGTCCTGCCGATCGCGGCCCTGTTCGCGGCCAGCCTGGCGTACGGACGCCTGGCTACGGACAACGAGATCGATGCGTGCAAGGCCAGCGGCCTGAGCCCTCTGGCCCTGATCGGGCCCGGTCTCCTCCTGGCGGTCCTGGTGGCCGTGGGCAATCTGGTGCTGAGCTTCTATATTACCCCCTCGTTCGTATACCTGGCGGACCGGTCCATCCACGCCAATCTCAAGCAGATCGTGTTCCGTCACCTCCAGAGGCAGGGCTACTACCGCCTGCCGCCCGGAGACCGATACGCCGTGTACGCGGACTTCGCCAACGAGCAGACGGACAGCCTGCACGGGGTGATTGTGCTCAAGACGCGGGAAGGCAGGCTCGACCGGATCATGGCCACGGAGGTCGCGCGGGTCTGGTTCGACCCCGCGGACGCCCTCCATGAGGTCCGCATCACGGCCCGCAACGCCCTCCAGATGGACCTGTCGCAGAATGACTCCGTGCAACTGCAGAACATCTCCCTGGGCATGCCCTTCGACTCCCCGCTATCCGATCGCATCCGGTTCAAACGGCTGGACGACATCGAGCGGATCCGGACCGACCTGCTTCGGTTCGGACCCGTGGAAAAGCAGGCCCGCCAGGTGTCCGCTCAGGCCATGACCGAGTTGCTGGCGGACGACCTCTTTCGCACCTTGGCTGCAGACAGGCCCTACGAATGGACGGGGGCCGCCCGCGCAGTCCGGATGTCCGCTGCCCCGGAGGGGGTCAGTCTGGGCCCGGGAAGGACGATCCATGTGGCGGGCCCTGTGCAGGTCACAGAGACGGACCGGTCCACGGACGGGCCCCCCAGGAGGTGGGAGTGCGAGAAGGCCGTGCTCACCCTGGACGCAGAGCAGGGGGGGGCGTGCGAGCTAACGCTGGACCTGGACAAGGTCCGCTCCATGGAGGGGGCGGGCACCGTGATCCTGCATTACCCCCTGACGGGCCTGGCCGTGCCCGGCCCGATCGTCTCGTCCGTGACAGCACCGCCGCTTCTGGAGACCCTGGTTTCGCCCGGCTTGACGGCGGGGCTGTCCAAGGGGCCCACCTCGCAGATGATCCGGGCCGTGGATCGATTGCGGCGGGAGATCCGCGGCACCCTCGCGGAGATCCAGGCCGAGATTCACTCCCGCCTGGTCTTCGGGATCGGCTGTGTGCCCATGATCCTGATCGGGATGGGGCTGGGCATCCTCCATCGAGGGGGACACCTGCTCACCGCCTTTGCGATCAGCTGCGTCCCTGCCCTGATTCTGGTCGTGGGGGTGGTCAGCGGCAGCCACATCGCCAAGAACCCGGGCAGCCATGGGGGGTTGGGTATAGGGCTCATGTGGGCTGCGCTGGCCGTCCTCTTTGGGATGGCCCTGGCGACCCTTGGGCGGGTGGTGAGGCACTGAGATGATGCACCGATCATGAAGATCCTGGACCGCTACATCGCCAAGAACTTCCTCGTGGGGTACGCCATCGCCTTCTGCGTTCTGGTGGGTCTGCGGATCGTCATCGACCTGTTTGTCCATCTGGACGAGTTCACGGAGCAGTCGGGCCTGGGGGCTGCGGCCGTGACCCGCAACATCGTCACGTACTACGCACTCAACGTCACCCTCTACTTCCGCGACTTCGCCGGGATGATCACCGTCGTCGCAGCCGCCTTCTCCTTGGGCAAGATGGTCCGCACGAACGAGCTGATCGCGGTCATGGCCTCGGGCCTGAGCCTCAAGCGGGTCGTCGCGCCCTTCCTGGTCCTGGCCCTGGTCCTCACGGCGGTGCTGGTTGTGGATCAGGAACTGATCATCCCCCGCCTGGGCGACAGACTGGTCCGAGGCCACGACGAGGTCACCGGGCAGGAGTCGTATACCGTGTGGTTCGTCCCGGACAGCAACGGATCCCTGCTCTGCTCGCCGCGCTATGACGTGGGGACCGCCTCCTTCCGGGACCTGACGATCGTGCTCCGAAGCCCCAGCGGCGAACAGGGTCTTTGGACCGTCACCGGCTGCATCGTGGCGGACAAGGCCGTGTACAACCCCCAGACCCGGCAGTGGGACCTCACGGGGGGGCGCAGGATCGGACGCTCCTTTACCCAGGGGGTGGTCCCTGTGGCCTCGTACCAGGCCGAAGACCTGTTGCCCAAGAACATCCCCGTGATGGTCAAGTCCGAGGTCAAGACCCTGCTGAGCTGGCGCCAGTTGACGGCCCTGAGCGAGCTGAGTCTCCGGGACACGGGGCTCCTGTACAGCCAGAAGCACTTCAGAGTCACCGAGCCGATCCTCAACTTCGTCATGCTCCTGGTCAGCCTGCCCGTGCTCCTGGTCCGCGATCCGAGGTCCATGAAGTCGGCGGTCCTGATCAGCTTCTGTCTGTGCGCGGCCTGCAGCCTGACGACCTTCGGCTGCAAGATCCTGTCGACCGAGCCGATCCTGTTCCATCGCGTGACACCCGAGTTCTGGGCCTGGCTGCCCGTGTTCGTGTTCGTGCCTGTGGCCTTGATCGAGCTCGACGCAATGAAGACCTGAGGGCCCGGTCCGGGCCCGGCCAGGAGGACTACCATGGAACACAGTGCCATTGAGCAGGGGGCCCGGCAGGCGGTCGTCCGGTGCGTGCGGGTCAGGCCTGGAGAGGGCGTCGTGGTCATTACGGACCGACAGACCGAGACCCTGGCTGGGGCCGTGGTGCGGGAGGTGGAGGCCGCCGGCGCCCAGGCCCGGACCTTCGTCATGGAGGACTTCGGCCCCAGGCCGCGGGATGGGGGCACGCCTTTGCCCTTCCCGCAGGCCCTGCACCAGGCCCTGGGATCGGCCCGCGTCAGTTTCTACATCGCCCAGTGCCGCCCCGGCGAACTGGCCAGCTTTCGAAGGCCCCTGCTGGCGGATGTGGAGCGATTTCGGCTCCGCCATGCCCACATGCCGGGATTCACCGAGCAGATGATGGGTCAGGGCATGGCCGCGGACTACGGCCAGATCCAGGCCCTGTCCCGCAGGGTCTACCAGATCGTGCGACCGGCCCGGGAGATCCAGGTCACGACCCCCGCGGGGACCCATCTGACGGCCCAGTTCGATCCCTCGATCCGCTGGATCGCCAGCGACGGGTTCATCACGGAGGATCAGTGGATGAACCTGCCTGACGGGGAGGTGTTCACGTCTCCCCTCACCGCGGACGGCCCGGTTGTGATCGACGGGTGCCTGGGCGACTTCTTCAGCGAGCGGTACGGTCTGCTCGACCGGACGCCACTCCGCTACGAGCTCAAGAACGGACGGTGCGTCGCGGGCAGCGTGCAGTGCGCCGATCCTTCTCTCCAAGCCGACTTCATGCGCTACACCTTCGACACGGACGAGAACTCCAACCGCCTGGGCGAGTTCGCGATCGGCACCAACATCGGCCTGACCGGCCTCATCGGCAACCTCCTGCAGGATGAGAAGTTTCCGGGCATCCACCTGGCCCTGGGCAGCCCCTATCCGACCAAGACCGGCGCCGAGTGGGACAGCTCTGCGCACAACGACGGCATCCTCCTGAGGCCCACGATTGTGGTCGACGGCCGTCCCATCATGCAGGAGGGCTCGTTCCTCTTGTGACCCCTGGGCCCAGGGGCAAGGGTCTTGGGGTTCGCGGGGATCGTCCCCTCCCGACGAATCGTGTTTTTTTTGGGGGACGCCCGACAGGGCGCCAAGACCGTTATCGGGGTTAAGCCGCGAAGACTGGCCAGGCCGCGAGAAGCCGGGCCGAGCGGTGGAGTGGAGGTTTGGCGGGTGGGCGAGAAGACCCGTAACGGCCCTGGCCCGGGCCGTGGTTGTCCGCGTTCCAACCCTGCTCGCAGGATCGGGGTCGAGCCACCAGATCCGCTCAAGTTCCCTTGCGAGGCCGGCCGATGTCACCCTCAGACTGAGGTGGCTCTGTGACAACACCGATATGGGCGACCTAGCGCGAGCGCGGGGTGTCTTTCATGAGTCGTATAGCGTGAGGGCGCACGCCGGGCATCGCGGGCTCCGCTAGGAACAAAAGGAAAGAGCCACCGGCTTCTTCCCGGCCCCTTGCACGGTCCTGGGCGAGGATTTCAAAACCACGACGAAGGGTAGACCTAAAGGAATTGCTCGACCCACCC
>JAGOQT010000356.1 GCA_018007255.1 Phycisphaerae bacterium
CACCACGTCCACGCTGTGGTCCTCGAGCGAGGACAGTCCCCGCTCGATGTCGTACTGGAGTACGGGCAGTCCCCTGCATAGGCATCGAAGGACCTGTTCGGGCTCCAGCTCAATCCCCTTTCCCTCCACGCCCTTGTCCCTCCGCAGGCGGGCCAGGAGCTCTCCATCTCCGCACCCGACGTCCAGGACGACACTGCCCGGCGCAACCAGGGATTCGATCAGGTCATAGTCCACACGGGATCGGCGGGCCTGCTTGAGTCGCGTGGGTGCAGGTGAGGTCCCTGCGCAGTGGGGACAGGCATCCGGCCCCTGGGCCGGATCGATCGTGGCCTGGAGGAAGCAGCCGATCAAGGCCCCCAGGGTCCGGGTCTCCAGGAGAAAGGCGTCGTGGCCGTAGGAGGACTCGACGTCCGAGAAGCTGACGTCCTTGCCGACGGCCACCAGGGCATCGACTATGGCGTGAGATTGGGCAGGAGAGAAGAGCCAATCACTGCTGAAACTGACGACCAGGACCCTGGCCTGGACGCGGCTGAAGGCCTCGTCCAGAGACCCGTAGTCCCGCTGCAGGTCGAAGTAGTCGGCCGCCTTGGTCATGTACAGATAGGAGTTCGCGTCAAACCGCTCCACAAAGGACTGGCCTTGATGATCCAGGTAGGTCTCCACCGAGAATTCGGAGTCGAAGTCGTAGCGGTAGTGCCTGGCGTTGCGGAGTTCCCTCCCGAACTTCCTTCTCATCCCCTCTTCCGAGAGGTAGGTGATGTGGCCGATCATCCGGGCGATGGCCAGGCCCTCATCCGGCCCGGGGCCGCCGTGATACTGGCCCTCCTGGAAGTGGGTGTCCGCCAGGATGGCGTTGCGGCCCACGGCGTCGAATGCAATCGCCTGAGCGCCCTGATGGGCGGTGGTGGCGATCGGGATCGCCGCGCGCACGAAGTCGGGATACTCGATCATCCACTGGAGTACCTGCATCCCGCCCAGAGACCCGCCGATCACGGCCAGGAGTCTTGGGATGCCCAGCCGATCCAGCAGGAGCCTCTGGACCCTGACCATGTCGCGGACCGTGACGACCGGGAAGTCCAGGCCATAGGGCCTGCCCGTCTGCCGGTTCAGCGACGAGGGACCGGTCGTCCCACTGCACCCCCCCAGCACATTGGAGCAGATCACGAAGTACCGATCCGTATCGATCCCCTTGCCCGGCCCCACCATCCCGTCCCACCACCCGGGTTTGGGATCCCCGTCACAGTGGGTCCCGGCCACATGGGCACTGCCGCTGAGCGCGTGGCAGATCAGGATCGCGTTGTCCCCCTCCGGACTGAGGCGGCCATAGGTCTCCACCGCCACGTCGATCGGGGCCAGGGTCCGGCCACAGTCCAACTCCAGCGGGTGATCGGGCTCCACCACGCGGATCGTGCGAGTCTGAACCCATCCCACTGAACCAGCCCTGTTCTGTGCCATGTCTGGAATCCCACGGGGACCTGGTGGTGAAGCGAGCATTATAGTGGCCTCCCCCACCGTGTAAAGAGGCCCCCTGACCACCCAAGGTCTTGGGTGTCACGGCCCCAATATGGTATAAAGGGTGTAGAACCTATCCCAAAACCCGTTTCGTGACGAGATCGAGCGAGAAGCCTGGGGTCAAGGCCGGAGGCGGAAAAGGCTCGGAGGCGTGCTTGAAGGCACGTCGAGAACCTTTTTCGCCGACAACGCAGGCCCCTGGCTTCGCAGCCGATCGCAGTAGAAAGAGGTTTTGGGATAGGTTCTAGTCTGCGGACGATCTTCAGGAGCAAGGTGGTGTCAAGAAGCCTGATCTGGCAGATGGGGGTATGGGCGATCATCCTGTCGCCCTGGGCCTGCTCGGATCGGACGGGCCACGCAGCAAGTGCGCCCCGGCTCCAGGCCTCGGACCCCACCCCCGCGCACGAGTCCACCGAGGTGGCGACCCCCCTGTTCCTCTGGGTCTCCGGGCAGACCGCGTTTCGACACGTCCTCTACCTCGGCACAGCGCCCGATGCCCTGGAACAGGTGGCCAACCTCCCCGGATCCCAGGCATTCTACCAGCACTGGGAGGGTCTGGCCCCAGGCCGGACCTACTACTGGCGCGTGGACGAGGTCGAGGTGAACGGCAGGACCATCGCAGGGGCGGTGTGGTCCTTCACTACGCTGGGCCTGGCCGCGACCCGTCCGCAGCCTGTGGACGGGGCCCCCTACACCCCCCGGGACCTGACCCTGGCCTGGACTGCCGGGGCCACTGCCACGAGCCATCGGGTCTATCTGGGCGAGGACCTCGCGGCCGTGGCTGCGGCCAACCCCACGTGGCCCGAGCTGATCGCCACGATCCGAGCCCCCCGCGCGACCTGTTCCGTGACCGGCCTGGCCAAGGCGACGACCTACTACTGGCGGGTGGACGAGTTGGAGCTGGACGGACGGTCTCACCAGGGACCGGTGTGGAGCTTCGCGACCCTGCCGGACATATCGGTGTCTGACCCGAACCTGGTGGCATGGTGGACCTTCGACGAGGGGGTCGGGCAGGTGGCGGTGGACTGGTCCGGGCAGGACCATCACGGCGCGATCCATGGAGGGCGATGGGCCTCAGGCCAGATCGGAGCAGCCCTCGAGCTGGACGGCATCGCCGACTTCGTACAGGCGCCCGGTCACGCGGTCCCGGTGGGCGATGCCGTGTTCTCGATGTCCGTCTGGCTCCGGCCCCGCTGCGCAGAACGGCCCCAGACGATCCTCGGCTGGGGCTTGGATGCCCCCCATCAGGGCAATCGCCTTGAGATCGGGGCTGGGACCCTGTGCCATCGCTTCGTGGAGGACGACTACGAGGCCCAGGTCGGCGACCTCGCGGGCCAGTGGGTCCATGTGGTCCTGGTCCACACCGGGTCCGGGCGCCGCGCATTCTACCTCAACGGAACGCCGCTGGAGGGCCTGTACTCCGGCCCTGTCGCAGGACCCCAGGTCCAACCCACGGCCGTGGTCCTGGGTGCTGCGCTGGCCGCCTCCGGAGCCGAGCGGTTCTTCGACGGCCTCGTGGACGACGTGCGAGTCTACAACCGCATCCTCACCCCCCTCGATGTGGCGGGCTTGGCCCGAACCGACCCCCTGGTGGCCTGGAATCCCGATCCGGGCGACCGGACCGTGGTCGACGGGGCCCGCACCTCGGTCTTGATCTGGTCCGCCGGAGAGGGCGCTGTGGCCCACGAAGTGTACTTCGGGACGACCTCCGAGGCTGTGGACCGTGCCACCCCATCGACCTCTGACGTCTTCCTGGGACGCGTCGCCGCGACCTCGTGCGCACTCGGGCGCACGCTCGCACCGGACCAGACATACACCTGGCGAGTGGACGAGTGCCAGGCCGATGGCACGGTCCGTCGAGGACCCCTGTGGCGGTTCACCACGGGACAGGTCCTGACCGTCGACGACTTTGAGTCCTACACAGACCGGTCCCCCGACCGCCTGTTTGAGACCTGGTGGGACGGGATCGGGTACACCCATCCGCAACCCGGGCGGGCCGGCAACGGGACAGGCTCTGTGGCCGGCCATGAAGACCCACCCTTTGTGGAACAGGCGATCGTGCACAGCGGCCGCCAGTCCATGCCCATCTACTTCGACAACACGCGGCCCCCCTTCTACTCCGTGGTGGAGCGGAGGCTCGACCCCCCGCAGGATTGGTCCACCGGGGGGACCCTGACGCTGTACCTCTATGGAGATCCGACAGGTCCTGTTTCTGACTCGGACGTCCTTCGTGTGGAACTGGAGGATCAGGCCGGACGCACGGCCTCGGCGCCCTGGGACGGGGCTCTGCGCCAACCCGCCTGGACTCGGTGGGACATCCCCTTGTCTGCGATGGGCCGACAGGGCGCGGCCCTGGGCCAGGTCCAATGGATGCGGATCCGCATCGGGCGGGAG
>JAGOQT010000357.1 GCA_018007255.1 Phycisphaerae bacterium
GGGGATCTCCCTGCAGCGGGTCTCGGTCATGGGGCCACTGGCCGAGGCCGTGACCGTGCATGGACACATCCCCGTGACGATTGTGCCTGCCCAGTGGCCGAGGCCGTGGCAGGCGCTGACCGGCTCGCCCCTGCGCCTGGAGGCCGTGGTGGGGCCGGACCCTGCAGTGACCCAGGAACTGCTCGAACAGACAGGCATCCGCATGGTCCACCCCGATGTGCGGCTGACCCTGTCCGGGTCCCTGGCCGAGCCGCAGGGCCGGATCGAGGCCAAGGCCTCGCAGATCGACCTGGGACCTCGGTTGGGCCGTCCGGGTCTGCCCGTCCTGGACGAGGTTGCCCTGGAGGCCGCAGTCCGCCGCGACTGTGTGACCCTGAGTGGGCTGACCATGGAGGTCGAGGGCCAGGCCGTGGAGGTGACCGGGGAGTGTCCTGTGCCCGCAGGCTACTGGGCCGGGCTGTGGGGTGCGCCCAGCCTGCCGGACTGGAGGACCGCCTCAGGCCGTCTGAGGATCGACCAGGCCCGCATCGAGGCCTTCAGGCAGGCCGGCGGGGTGCTCCTGCCCCTCGGGACCGCGGGCGTGGATATCTCCCTGCACCCCGGCGGTCTGTGGGACGGCCAGTTGACCCTGGACGGCGCGTCGACCCGTCCCCTGGGGGCCCTGCCCGCGATCCGCGACATCCAGGCCCGGGTTCGCGTGGAGGGGCGTTCGGCCAGGATCGAGGAGTGGACGGCCCACCTCGGGGGTCAGCCCGTGACCATGACGGGCTGGGCGAGGTGGACGGACGCGAACAACCCCGAGTTCACGTTCGCCCTGGAGGGGCAGAATGTGCCGTTGGCCCGCCAGGCGGGCCTGGTCCTCCGTTCGGACGTGGATCTGCAGGTGGTTCAGGCCCGCGGGCGTGTGGCCCAGGTGACCGGACAGGTCACCCTGCGAGACAGCCTGTATCTGAGGGACCTCCGTCTGCTCATCCCCTCAGGCGAAGGCCAGTCGAGCCATCGGCCACCCTACTTCAGCGTGACCGAAGGGCCGCTCGCGGACTGGGGCGTGGCCCTGCAGGTCCGGGGGGACCGCTTCATGCAGGTGCGGACGCCCTGGTTCTCAGGGGAGGTCTCTGCGGACGTCCATGTGCAGGGGAGCCTCCGCGAGCCGATCGCGACCGGCGAGGCCTGGGTCGAGCGCGGCGAGGTGCGGTTCCCGTTCGTGGACTTCCAGGTGGACCGGGGCCTGGTCGAGCTGACCCTGGCGAACCCCTACGAGCCGACCCTGGACCTGTCGGCCACAGGTCAAGGCTACGGCCACATCCTGAAGCTGTCCGTGACCGGGCCCGCCGCGCAGCCGCTGCTCTCGTTCACCTCCACCCCGGCCTTGACCTCCGAGGCCATCCTGCTGCTGGTCACGTCCGGTGCGCTGCCCACGGGCGGTGCGACGCTCACCGCAGCGCAGAGGTTCAGCCAGGTGGCCGGGTTCTTCGCACGCGACCTGTGGCGCAGGGTCAGCCTGGACGACGAGGCTGCGGACCGGCTCTCCATCCGCAGCGGAGAGGACCTCACGGTCACCGGCCAACCCACCCGGACGATCGAGTACGAACTGAGCGATCGGTGGTCGGTCTACGGGGAGTATGACCGCTTCAATCAGGTCAATGCGGGACTCAAGTGGAAGGTGTACTCCAGATGACGGGGCGTGCCCTGCGGGCCTGGATCCTGGCCGCGACCGCGTCCCTGGCCGCAGCAGCGGGGGCGGCCCCGGCGGGGCCCCCGCAGCCTGCCCGCATGGAGGTGTCCGGAACCGGCTTCTTCGGAAACCGTTCCCTGCTCAAGATGCTCCGCCTGCTCCAGCCGGCCGGAGAACCCCCGTCCACCTTCTCGGCCGATGTGGTGGAGGACGCGGCCATGGTCCTGCTCTCCCAACTGGCCCGCGACGGGTATCTGAGGCCGCGGCTGGCGGTGAAGATGACCTCCACGGACGGCTCCCTCCTGGTCCGGGACTGGGACGAGTCCCTGGAGCCGCTCCTGCCTCGCCCCCTGGAGGTCCGGTGGGTGTGGTTTCGCGTGCGCAGAGGTGTGCTCTCCCACTATGACCGGATCGAGTTCACCGGCCTCGAGAGCATGACACCCCGTGCTGCTCGCCAGTGGTTCGCCAAGGACGACTTCCTGATCCGCTTGAGCTCCTCGCGGGTCTACACCCCTGCCCGGCTTCAACAGGGCCTGGCCGGGCTCCGCGGCGAGCTGCTCCGCCAGGGCTTCGAGCATGCGGAGGTCCGCGTCGAGAGGCTGGACCAGGACGATCGGTCCGGGGCCGTTCATGTGGTGATCGGCGTGCAGGAGGGGGTGCGGGTTCGCGTCCGGTCCGTCACCGTGCAGACCCAGGGGCCGGATGCGAACGTCCCGGTGCCCACTCGAGTCCTCCACCCGGACCGACCCTTCTCCCGCTTCTGGCGCCAGGACCTGACCCAGCAATTGAAGAACGAGTATTACAGGCAGGGTTTCCCGGATGTCTCCGTGGAGGTCACTGAGCAGGCACGCGAGCGAGAGGGCGGTGTCGAGCACTTGGACCTGATGGCCAACGTGCGGACTGGGCCCCTGGTGAAGATCGGACAGGTCCGCTTCACCGGGAATCAGAAGACCAGCCCGAAGGCCCTGCGCGGACGCGTCCGGGTCAGGTCGGGCGACAACCTGAACCCCCTGCGGATCGAGCAGGCGAGGCAGCGGCTGTCCAGGCTGGGCGTGTTCAGGGTCGTGGATGTGAACTATGCGGGGACCGATCCCAGGATTCGAGACGTACTCTACAGCGTCCAGGAAGGCAAGACCATGGACCTCAGCCTCCTGATCGGATACGGCAGCTACGAGGCCCTCAGGGGCGGGTTCGAGCTCGAACAGTACAACCTCTGGGGCCGGGCCCACAACGCCCGGCTTCGTGCAGTGCAGTCCTTCAAGTCCTCGCAGGTCGACTACCTGTACAACATGCCGGACCTGATCGGAGAAGAGGTGAACCTGTTTCTCGGGGCCTCAGCGCTGCGTCGCGAGGAGGTCTCGTTTGTGCGCCAGGAACAGGCCCTGTCCATGGGCGTGCAGAAGGCCCTGCGCCCGATCCACAGCGACCTGCGAGTCCGGTACAACTACCAGCTCCTGGACGCCACCGACATCGAGGCCACGGCCGCCGATCTCCTCGACGAGGCCAGGGCCGCGGCCGTGGTGTTCGACCTCACCCACGATCGCCTGGACAACCCCCTCCTGCCTCGAAGCGGATACAAGGGCCTGGCCAGCCTGGAGGTGGCGTCCACGCTCCTGGGCGGAGACGTGGACTACAATCGCCTTGAGCTGGCTGCGTCGGGGCACTGGGATCTGGGGGGCGGGCGGTTTCTTCACCTGGGCCTCAGCCACGGCGTCGTCCTGACCTGGGGCGACACCCAGTCCAATCTCCCGTTCAACAAGCGATTCTTCCCCGGAGGAGAGGACTCGGTGCGGGGCTTTCAGCAGGGCCAGGCCAGCCCCCGCGACGCCTCAGGGGAAATCGTGGGCGCGGAGACCTACATCCTCGGCAACATCGAGCTGGAACAGATGCTCACACCGTCCTGGTCCGTGGTGGGCTTTGTGGACGGCGTGGGGGTCGCGGCCGACCTGGACGACTACCCGGCCAACGAGGGTCTGGTCTCCGTGGGCGGGGGGATCCGCTACAAGACCCTCATCGGCCCGGTCCGCCTGGAGTACGGCCGCGTGCTCAACCCCAGGCCGGAGGACCCGTCCTGGACCCTGCACCTGAGCATCGGGTTTCCGTTCCAGGTGCCGAGTTACTGGTTTCCAGTTCCTGGTTTCGCTGTCCGACTGTCCTACCGTCCAACAGTCTTACTTCTTGCCTCTCACTCCTGTCTCCCGAGTTC
>JAGOQT010000358.1 GCA_018007255.1 Phycisphaerae bacterium
GTCCAGGACCAGCCTCTTGGTGAGATGAAGCGGCTCGTACGCAACCGTGATCTCGGCCGTGGTACCGGCAGGATCGGTCTCGGCGGTCTGGGCCGTGACCGTGTTGGCCAGGGTCTTCCCCGGGGCCGCGTCCGTCTTGACCCGGGCCACGACCCGGAAGCACGCGGTGGCCTGGGGCTCCAGCACAGCGCGGCGGTAGGTCACGGCATGGGTCGTCGGGTCGTAGACCGCCTCATGCGGGCCGATCCCCTCCACCCCCACGAACTCAAACTCGCCCGGGAGGCAGTCCTGCACGACCACCTGCGTGACTGCGTAGCGGTTGACCTGATTCTCCGCGCAGATCGCGTACGTCAGGAGGTCCCCGGGCTCCGCGTAGGTCACACCCTGGATCTCCCTGCCCCCGGAGACCAGGTACTTGCTGAGCGTCAGAGGCACGGTGCCGAATCGAGTCAGGGGTATGGCCAACCCGGTGGGGCTGCCCCCCAGGTGCAGGTGCTGCACGAGATCGAGGGCCGGGCTGTAGACCTTCAGATCGTCTCCGCCCGGCTCGTTGTCCCGCCCTGTGGTCACGTACACGAACCCGCTCTCATCGTCCACGGCCAACCCGATGACCCCTGCCTCCGGATCGACCGGGACCCATCTCTCCTGGCCCGAAATCAGGTTCACCTGGACGAGGTTCCGGTCCCCTTCGTATCCGGCGCCCGTGTACAGGATCTGTCGCTGGGCATCCACAGCGATGCTGACGGCCGGATGCTGGAGCGTCAGGGTCCTGCTGAGAGACCAGTCCGATGTCCGGTACACCCGCACCTGGCTTGAGGCGTTGGCCACATACAGCAGGTCGTCCACCTCGTCCAGGGCGAGGCCCAGGGATCGCGACCCGGCCAGTTTGAAGGGAGACCCTGCAACCGGCTGTGTCTGGGGCGTCACGGCATCCCACTGGAAGTCAAACACGTGGAGGCGGTCCGTGAGCCGGGCCGCGCAGTAGAGCCGTCTCTTGTCGTGATCGTACACCACCCCGGCAAGACGCTCCTCCCCCTCCGCGACAGCATAGCCCACCGGCTTCATGGCCTTGCCGTCGATGACCCTCGCCCACCGTCCGTTCTCGTAGGTAATGAACAAGGTATCGGTCCTGGCGTCAATGGCCATTCCCACTGCTGCAAAGCCGTGTGGATCGGGCGTGTACTCTCCTTGAAGCGCAAGCTCTGCGGGTCCGAGGATGTCGTACACAGACACCTTGCCGGGGAACTGCAGGATATCGGGGAGCACGTACAGTGCCTTGGCGGACGAACTGCTGGTTGAGCCCAGGAGCCCGACCCCCACCATCCACACCAACACCGCGATCCTAACCTGATCCGTCTTCATGTGCGCGCGCATAGCTTTGGCCTCGTCGGAATCGTCGATACTGGAACCCATCCCATCTCTGTCGGCCAGAAGCGCCTGCCATTGAACCTGGTCTCGAGACTGGGGCAGTCTGTGTTTTCGTTTATAGGACTCGGTCTGGGCCGTCGACTCCGGGGCCCTCACGATATGGTGCACAGAGCACCCTCATGTAAGACTTCAGTAGGCAATACCTTATCTATACTATCATATTTTGACCACATGTGTGGGTCTAAGTAATATGCGATGTAATTTTGCCTAGACCAACCATCACAGGTCTCATCAGCGCACAGGACTCAAATATGCCAGATTAACAAATAAGGGCTCAGAAACAAAATACCGATATCCATCTGCGGGCTGTAGGACGGCAAGAAGCCATACCCTCTTTGGGGTTGCCAGCGGCCTGAGAAGCGACCGTCCGTGGCCTGTTACAAGGAGTTGTCTATGACGATTCATGCACGATGGATCCATGCGGCTCTCGTGACGTCCATCCTGGGTTGCGGGATCGCCGCGGGCGCGGGTCCGTTTGGGCCACCGCGTGCGGTGATCGGATATGGCCGTTGGACCGTCGGTCTCGAGTACGGCCGCCAGACGGCAGACATGGAGAGCTCCGGGTTCTACAAGGAAGGGTATGTGGACGACACCGTGTGGTACTCCAAGGACAACCGGTTCATCCTGCGAGACGTCGAATCCAACACCATCCTGGGCCGCATCGAGTACGGTTTGGGGGACACCTGGGACCTCTTCGCCCGATTGGGCGTGAGCGACATGCAGGCGGACTTGGCGGTGCCCTTGTCCGGCAGTGACGGCCTCCCTGCCACACAGTACTTCGGGGGGGGCGAGGAGTTCTCCTTGGATCATAGCGCGGGCCTGGCCCTTGGGGTCGGCTCGCGCATGACCTTTGTCGAGACAGGGGATCTCTCCCTGGGAACGGTCTTCCAGTTCACCTGGCTCAAACCGAGCTCATCCGATGTCTCCTTCACCGACACCGACCTTGTGGGCGATCCCATAGCCATGGACTTGACCGTGGATCTGGACTGCTGGGAGATCCAGTTGGCGGGCGGGGCCACACTGAACCTGGGGAACCTCTGGCTGTATGGAGGGCCCTTTCTGTCGTTCATCAGGGGCAATCTCGACATCCACGGCACATGGACGGACCTGACCCTGGGAAGCGGCTCGATCCGGGCGGCCCATGACCTTCAGGAAGACGCGGTCTTCGGCGGCTACGTAGGGGGCCAGTGGATCCTGGCGGAGAACCTCTGCGTGCACATGGAAGGCCAGTTCACGCAAGACGGCTGGGGCATCGCTGCAGGAGGGGTCTGGAGACTGGACTAAAGAGGCCGGCCTCCGGCGCCTCTGCGGTGAGCAAAGACGCGGAGGCCGGACGTACAGGGACGAGTCCCCGCCATAACTACGGACTTAGGGAGAAGAGGGTGAACAAGCGGGAACTCTTCAGGGGAGGGCGAGATAACGGGACGTTGAGAAAGGGAATTCTCGGGTCACATCCATGTCTGTCTGTATGCCACGGTCCCATCCTGGACCACTCCTCCATGAACCAGCAATGATGGCGTGCATTATAGGGCCTGGATCGCCGGTGTCAACACCTTTCTCCGAAGAAACGCAGAAAAACTGCAGGAACTCCACGAAGAAGGCCTTCTCGTGACGTCACAGTGGCTGAGGTTCTCGGGCCGAGGGTCAGACCTTATCATAACAATTGGTCCGGGCCGAGGGTCAGACCTTATCATAACAATTTGCGCGAAAGCGTCCCAAGTCTTGGCACTTGGAGACAGGAAGGTGCCTGGCCTTGGACCTACGCATCGGCGACAGGGCAGCCTACCCCAGCAACACCTGGAGCAGCGCCCTCTGGAAGTGCAGCCGGTTCTCTGCCTGGTCGAAGATCACGGAGTTGGCCGACTCGAAGACCTCGTCCGTGATCTCGTGACCGCGGTGCGCGGGCAGACAGTGCATGATCCTCGCCCTGGGGGCGTGGCTGAGGAGATCAGCGTTGACCTGATACCCCTCAAAGGACCTGACCCTGGCTTCCGTCTCCGCCTCCTGGCCCATGCTCACCCAGGTGTCCGTGTAGATGACGTCCGCGCCCTGGACCGCCTCCACCGGATCCCGCATCTGGACGAGGCACTCCCGCTCCTGATTGGCCGCCTGGATGCTCTCCACATCCAACTCGTATCCGGCTGGCGAGGCCACGGTCATGTGCATGTCGAACCTGGAGCACGCAAAGGCCAGGGACCGGGCCACGTTGTTCCCATCGCCGATGAAGGCCAGATTGATCCCCGCCAGCCGGCCGAAGTGCTCCTGGACGGTCAGCAGGTCCGCCATGGCCTGGCACGGGTGGGACCAGTCGGTGAGCGCATTGATGACCGGCACGCCCGCGTACCGGGCCAGGTCCAGGACGCTCTGGTGCAGGAAGGTTCGGGCCATGATCCCGTCCACGTACCGGCCCAGGACCCGGGCGATGTCCTGGACCGGCTCCCGCTGGCCGA
>JAGOQT010000039.1 GCA_018007255.1 Phycisphaerae bacterium
GCGTGGGTCATGGGGGACTATCATCTGGAGTCCCAGGGAGGCCGGTGGGATTGCTCGCCCCGGATCTGGGTGTACGATGGCAGGACCAGCCCGTGTGTGGATGGGGGTGATCCGAACGCCTCTGTGGGGTATGAGCCGCAGCCCAACGGAGGCATCGTGAACATGGGCGCATACGGCGGCACGACCCAGGCCAGCAAGTCCTACCCGGCCGGCGAACACGGGGAGATCCTGATGCTGGGCAGCGGTTCTGCCGGGTCGGGGATGTGAGGCCCCGGATCAGGACCACGGATCCGGACCCGACGCCCCAGGCAGGGCGGACCCGTGCACGCCCCAGTGAGGCCGGCTAGCCCCGGGCCTGTTCCTCCGGCTTGGCATCCTGTGGGGGCACGACCTTGCGGCACACGACCCGCCTCTCCCCGAGCAAGTCCCCTCCGGTGAACAACTGGAAGCGGTACTCCCCGGGGGCTGGGAACATCACCCCGTGGAGGTCCATGGCGAGCGTGACGATCTGCCGAACGTCCTCAAACGCCACATTCCCGTCCTTCTCGAAGATGACCTTGTCGTCGTCTTGAGAGTCGACCAGTCTGACCTTGACGGCCGTGGTCCCATGTCCGTTGGTGAGCTCGCAGAAGAACACGATCTGCGGGCACCGGGCCGGGTATCTCCAGGCATTGATGGCCTGAACGATGTCGATCACGCTTGGCATGCCGGTGACCTTGTCCAGGATGACCCTGTTACAGGTGATGGCGGACAAGAGAATGGGATGCAGTGTGGCCATAGTCTGGGCTCCTTAACGATCCGGTCCTGAGCCCGCACTGTACAGTGGGGAAAGACCCGGGTCAAGAAGACTGCCGGAGCGGATAGGATCTCGGACCCTGCTCCCTTGATTCGGACGCCCGGAGAGGCTCTAATAGAGGACACGTCCGTGATGGGGTCGGTCCCTGTTTCGGCAGGACCTGAGACTGAGGGTGCGCAAGCCGTGCACGTCGTGAAGGACCTCCTGGGCCTTGGCCGGGCGATCATCCTCGCCTGGTGTC
The DNA here is from genome assembly GCA_018007255.1 of Phycisphaerae bacterium. Taxonomy (GTDB): domain Bacteria; phylum Planctomycetota; class Phycisphaerae; order Sedimentisphaerales; family Anaerobacaceae; genus DTPU01. The sequence goes on from JAGOQT010000039.1 coordinate 1,038, forward strand.
CACTTGCTGCAGCGACCTACGCCGTGGAGGTGACGTCCTTCTCCCAGAACGCCGCCACGGTGGGCCGCTACGAGAGGTACGAGGCGACATTCGCACTGGATACGGCGTTCCCCAATCCCTTCGACGCCGATGCCGTGGCGATGGACGCCATCATCACCGGCCCGGACCAGACCCGGCGGGTCGTGCCGGCATTCTACACCCGCCCCTACCAGGTCATCGGGGCAGGCCCTGAGCGGTACACAAGCCCCGGCCCTGGGTCCTGGAAGGTGCGATTCTCGCCCCGTCAGACAGGGACCTACCAATGCGACCTCCGCATCACAGAGGGCGATTCGACAGTCACGACCCTGCCCTCGATTGGGACGTTCACGTGCGTGGACGGGCCGAGCCGCGGCTTTGTCCGGCTGGACCCGAACGACGTGCATGCACTCCGGTACGACGACGGCTCCCCCAGGGTGAACATCGGCCATAACGTCTGTTGGACGGACCGGGGTCTGGCCGGCTTCCAGGACACCTTCGCCCGGATGCAGGCCGTCAAGGAGAACTGGACCCGGATCTGGATGTGCCACTTCTACAACTGCAGCATCCTGGAGTGGCGGTCCGACGCCTCCGGGTACTTCAGCGGACTGGGTCGGTACAGCCTCCAGGTCGCACAGCGTCTGGACTCGGTCGTGGAGGCCGCGGAGCAGGCGGGGATCGGGATCCAACTGGTGCTCCAGCACCACGGGCAGTTCAGCACGACCGTCAATCCCAACTGGGCCGACAACCCCTACAACGTCGCCAGGGGTGGGATGTTGGACATGCCGGAGGCCTTCTTCACCGACCCGGAGGCCCGGCGTCTGACCCGCAACAGGCTTCGCTATATCGTGGCCCGATGGGGGTACTCTCCGGCCATCCTGGCCTGGGAGCTCTGGAATGAGGTCCAGTTTACGGACGGGTGGGCCAAGGCCCGCAGCGATGTGGTCCATTGGCACCAGGAGATGTCCGAATACCTGCGTCGCATCGATGTCCACGGCCACTTGATCACGACCAGCTCCGATACCGGCGAGGACTTCCGGCCGATCTGGGAACTGGCTGGCATGGATCTGATCCAGCATCACCAGTACAGCAGCCCGCAGATTGAGGCCTATCGCGACACCCTGGCCCTGCTCCAGACCCGATACGCCAAACCCGTGGTCATGGGGGAGTTCGGCGCGGGCCAGGGCGACCCGGAGAACAATCGGGACTCCCTGCCCGAGCCCCAGCGCACACAGATCCTCGAGGGCCTGGTCCTGCACAACGGGATCTGGTCCTCGTTCTTCGCCAAGAGCAGCGGCCACCTGTGGTGGTGGGACACCTACATCCATCCCCTGGGACTCTATGACCTCTTCGTCCCCTTGCAGAGGTATGCCGAGGGGGAGTCCCTCGCCGCACTGAAGCAGGCACCCCGGGTCGTGACCAGCTTTCGGAGCATGCGTGCCCATCCCCAGATCCGCGACTTCTGGGGCGTCTCCACCCAGACGGAGTTCTGGTATGACGGGTCGGGCTTCCCGGGTCTGGACCGACTGAACACCTATCTACACGGCTCCGACAAGCCGGACTATCGGTCGGATCCGATCTTCCACCTGACCATGCCCATGGCTGGGGAGCTCATCCTCCACATCGACCTCGTCTCCAGTTGGGGGGACAACCGCATCCGCGTCCGGGTCAACAACAAGTCCGTATTCAGCCAGACGCTGGTCAACGGTGACTCCAGCATCCGCGTTGCTGTCCCCCTCAACGAGGGCCCGCAGGCGGTTCAGATCCAGAACGCGGGCCAGGATTGGGTGCAGGTCTCCGAGTACGAGTTCCGGCCGGCCGACGTGGGGGTCGTCGACTCCATGGGGCTCGCGGGTGCGGACCGGGCCTATCTGTGGATCTACGACGTGGCCAATCAGTACGGCCAGACGAACCACGGCGTGATCTCCGGGGAGGCCATCACCGTTGCGGACCTGGCAGACGGACCCTACGAGGTCACGTGCTGGGACACCGCCGGGCAGGGGGGCATCGTGTCCACCGAACGGGTCCAGACCAGGGACCGGACACTGGGGTTCACCCTGCCCGACTTCAGCGGCGACGTGGCCGTGAAGATCAAGCCCGCAGCTCCCGAGACGCCCGGCGGACCTCTTCGGCAATGACCCGGATCCCCCTGGCCACGGTGTCCGGTTCCGCAGCGTAGCTGACCCGCACGCACTCCTGCGTGTGGCGCCAGGGCTGGTCCAGGCCCGGAAAGGAGTACTCTCCGGGCACCACGACCACACCGCGGGCTTTCAGACGCCTGTAGAGATCCATGCTCGGGATCGGAAGACCCGGCAGCCGCAGCCACAGGAAGAACGCGCCCTCGGGCACGTGGATGCGGTAGTCCAGGTCGCCCATCTCCTGTCTGAAGACTGCGACGGCCAGATCGGCCCGGGCCCGGTAGAAGGGCTGGATCACGTCCCGACTGAGGTCCACGATCCGTCCGTCACGGAGCAGGGGGGTCACGATCGCGGGTCCCACGCCGCCCGGGGCCAGGCCCATCACGGCATTGACGCAGGTCAGCCGTTCCGCGACCGACCGATCCGCAATCACGATCCCTGTGCGGACCGAGGGCAGGCCCAGCTTGGACAGGCTCATGCACACGATCGTGTTGGGGTCCCACAGGGGTCTGGTCTCCACGAAGGTGATGTCGGGAAACGGCGGCCCATACGCCATGTCCACGATCAGGGGGATCCGCTTGGCCGCAGCCAGCGAGGACAGGCGCTCCACCTCAAGGTCGGTCAAGACATTTGCGCTCGGGTTCGTGGGCCGCGACACGCACAGTGCCCCCACGGAGCTGTCCAAGGGCAGGTGGTCGAAGTCCACGTGGTACTTGAAGAGGTGGTCCTCCAGGGTCTCGATGCGGGGTCTGGCCGACACGAACATCCCGGGCTCCAGACCCACATCCGTGTACCCGATGTACTCGGGTACCATGGGAAACAGGACCCTCTTGCGAGTCCCGTCCTGCATGGTGCCTGCAAACAGGTTGAACAGGGCGAAGAATGCGGCCTGGCTTCCATTGGTCAGCACCACGTTCTCGGGCCCGATCTCCCATCCATATTGGCCGTGCAGCAACACGCACAAGGCCTGGATGAAGTCCTGGTTGCCCTGGGGCGGGTCATAGGTCCCGATCGCCCTGGCAAACGCCGCAGGGTCCTGGGCCAGGGCCAGTGTGCGATCCCTGAGGACCTGTTGGACCTGCGGGATGTGCGCGGGGTTGCCTCCTCCGAGCATGCACAGGTCATGCGGGCCGGCTGCAGCCTCGCCCAGGTCCTGCATGAGCTGCCCGATCCCCGAGCCCTGTGTCCACTGACCGGCCCATCGTGACAGGTCTGCCATCAGCTCACGTCCCTTCTCAATCTGTGCCAAGCCTCTCAACCCAAGGATGGGCCGTCCAACTTTTCGTCCAGTATGGAGGGTGGACTAGGTGTGAGTGGATCCATGCGATCTGCCTGTTGACGCGCCCATTGGAACCAGACGTCGAATTGGCTGCCTTTGTCGATCCGGCCGTATTTGGTCATTGCGGTTTCTTGTGCAGCATGGAGAAAGGCTCGAATCCTCTGAGCCTTCTCCCAATACGATGACTCATTGACAAGTTGATTGACGCGACCTTGCTCCGCTTCCTGCTTGCGTCTCAGCTCCATCCGCTTCAGTTCCCGCTCTCTTCTCTCTTTCTCCTCAGCGGCTCTTCTCCGTGCTTGAATACGAGCCTGTTGGGCCAGGTCAATGAAATCGATGATCAGACGATTGATCATCTGTTCAATGCGACGGCCTCCCTCCGTGTCACAAGCATAAACGAGTTTGCGCCAGTCAGGCCAAGAGTCGAGTACCAGGAGACCTGTGGGGGCTCGGTCATACTTTCGAGAATAGAATAGGTCATTCTTATTGGATTCATGCTTAACCTGGCGGAGTTTTTCGCGAATCCGGATCGTGGCCACCTGCTCATCTGCAAACACTACATAGGTTGTGTCCTTCCATTGCACTTTCTCAACAGATACCCTTCCTCCGGCTCGTTCGATAGTCTTGAACAGCGTATCCAGAAACTGATAGGCCCTAGTGAGGCAGGATTCTGTGACCTCTATGTTGAGTGTGGGCTTACGGTCTTGATAGTAGAGGACATGCCTTTCCTTGCGACTTGCCCGGTGTGCCTGGATGAGGGGGTGGTAGTGGCTGATCCGATCAGGCACCTCGACGTGAGGCAGTTGTCTGGCCTTCTCCAGGAGTTGGGCAATGTCTGCGTCATAGGCTGGTTTGGCCGTGAGAGGATCATTAGATTGGCCATTTGCCACCGGTTTGGCTATTCGGATGACCTGGAGTGCCGCGTCCTGGATGTCCTGCAACTTCGGCTGGGGCACGGGCTTGCCATGGGCCCTCTTTGCCCAGTATCCTCGCGAGGGGTGGGGGACATGATGTCTCCTGCAGATCTTGGCCAATCCCACGTCTGACAGACCGTACTGATCCGCCAGCGTTTGCATGGGGATCGTCCAGACCTGTTCATAGAGTTGCTTGCGTGTCAACTCGAGCACTCTCTCCTTGTTCTGGTCCATGAGGAACCTCAGGTCCAACGGGTTCGGACGTACTCCTGGGCACTCTCGAGGGCGAGCTTCACGGTGCCGGGGCCGCTGCGTACGTAGAAGTCTCCATCGGCGCACTTCTCCAGGCCCTTCCACTTGAGGAAGACCGGCTCAGGACTGCGGCGGCAGCTTACCAGGCACACGGTCTTGCCCTGAACCACCTGGGTCTTGGGGTCAATGCACGTGCCTGCGCGATCCCCCAGGCCGTTCCGAACAACCTGGGCCAGGTGGCGCATGAACTTATCGTCGTTCTCCAACCGGTCGTGGTCTATGCCGAGCACGGTCCGGTCGTCTGCCACCCCGATCAGCAGATCTCCGCCCTCCGTGTTCAGGAAGGCCGCGATGGTCTTGAGTACCGCGTGGGTCACCATCGGGTCCTCGCGGTCCTCCTTGAGGCTCCACCGCAGGCTCGACTTGAACTCCAGGGTCTTGGATTCCTGCTGCTTGAGTAGCTCGTCCGCCTGCCGGTGCGAGCGGAGATAATGGTCAAAGAGGAAGCTCTTGACCGCCTCACCAAAGGCCCGGTCGTCGGTGATCCGCTTGTATAGATCGAAGTTCGAGTCCACGATCTCCTGGATGGCGTCCTCGACCTTGTGCTCGAAGGTCAGGCGTACGTTCTCCCGCGTATTGACCCTGGCACTGGCATCGAGGGCCGCGTCCTCATCGAGCTTGGCCATCATGTGCCCCAGGGTGATCCTGTGTTCAGGCCCGAGGTTCAGTCCGAATCGCTCGTTGAGCTCCTGGATGATCTGGGAGAGCGGCTCCATTTCCTCAGGGCCAGGCCCGCGATGGGACTTGGTGCCCACCGGATCGAGCTGCCCAGCCCTGCGATCCAGGGTGATCTTTCCGCTGCCGGTCTGTTGGAGCTGGTAGGACTCCATGTCAATGTTCTGTTGGACCTCCCTGGGAAGCTCCTCGCGTCCGGCAGGGATGAGCCGCCTCAGGCATCTGGCAAAGACATAGAGCCTCTCAAGGTCCGCATCCGCAAAGGTCAGGACCTGGGCAAGAAAGGCATAGAGGCGCACGAAGTCCGTGGCCTGGCCCCGGAAGTCGGCCTGCTCATCCGGGGTGAGGGTCGCGAATCGCTCCGTGGCCGGGGCCAGCGCTGCATAGACCTGATCTTGCGTGGACCTGGTGTTGAAGTGGATCTTGGCAAAGGCGTTGACGTCCTGTTCCGTGTAGACCCCGAACTGGAGGAGTCGGCCCTGGATCTCGTACAGGAGGTTCGGGTCTGTGGCCTCGGACAGGAGCGTGGTCTCATAGTAGGGCTCGAAGGCCAGGCGGATGGCCTCTGCCTCGTTCTCGAAGTCGAGCACTACGGTCTCCCGCTTGTCCAGGTGGGTGCGATTCAGTCGGGACAGGGTCTGGACCGCGTTCACACCTCCCAACTTCTTGTCCACGTACATCGTGTGCAGAAGCGGCTGGTCAAAGCCGGTCTGGAACTTGTTGGCCACCACCAAGAACCGATACTCCAGGCCCCGAAAGGCCTTGGCCGTCTGGCGCTCGCCGATCCTATCCCTGGCCCCGGCAGAGTTCATGCCGGCCTCGGTGTAGGACTGGCCCGCATCCTTGACCGTGCCGGAGAAGGCCACGAGGGACTTGAAGGGGTATCCCCGCTCCGCCAGGTAGCGGTCCAGGGCCAGCTTGTAGCGGACTGCGTGCAGCCTGGACCGGGTGACAATCATGGCCTTGGCCTTGCTTCCGATCTGATTCTGAACCTGGGCTGCAAAGTGCTCCACCATGATCCGGATCTTCTCCTTGACCGCGTGGGGGTGCAGCTCCACGAAGGACTTGAGGAGGTACTGCGCCTTCTTCTTGTCGTACCTGGGATCTGCCTCGATCGTCTTGAGCAGACGCCAGTAGGCCTTGTACGTGGTGTAGTTCTCCAGCACGTCCAGGATGAAGTGCTCCTCAATGGCCTGGCGCATGCTGTAGAGGTGGAAGGGCTCAAATTGACCGTCCGGCCGCTGGTTGCCGAAGAGCTCCAGGGTCTTGGCCTTGGGCGTGGCAGTGAATGCGAACATCGAGAGGTTCCCAAGGCGCCCTCGCTTCTGCATCTCAGCCAGGATCGTGTCCTCGATCTCCTCTTCGGGCGTCTTGGCTGCAGCCTCTGCCTGCTCCGCCTCCTCCAGGCTCCCTGCTGCCAGCACGGCCTTGAGGCTCTTGGTGCTCTCCCCGGACTGGGACGAGTGGGCCTCGTCCACGATCACCGCGAATCTCTGACCCGGCAGGCTGCGGATGTCCTTGACGATGACCGGGAACTTCTGGAGCGTGGTGACGATGATCGTCTTGCCTGACTCCAGGGCCTCCTTGAGCTGGTGCGAGGTGGCGTCTATGTTCTCCACCACGCCCAGGGTCTGCTCGAACTGGCGCATGGTCCTCTGGAGCTGGCGATCCAAAACTCGCCGGTCCGTGATGACCACGATGGAGTCAAAGACCCGCCTGTCCATGGGGTCGTGCAGTGTCGAGAGCCTGTGTGACAGCCAGGCGATGGTGAAGCTCTTGCCGCTGCCTGCGGAGTGCTGGATCAGGTACCTCTGGCCTGTCCCGTTCTCCCGGGCATGGGCGACCAACCTGCGTACCGCGTCGATCTGGTGGTACCTGGGGAAGATCAGGAACCTACGCCCGGTCTTCCGGCCGTCCTCGTCCTCTTCCTCCACCTCGTGGATGAACTGGCGGACCAAGTCCAGTACGCTGTCCCTGGCCCAGACCTGTTCCCACAGGTAGGCCGTGGCGTAGCCCTTCTGCGTGGGCGGGACCGGCGTGTTGCCCGCACCGCCGAACTTACCCTGGTTGAGGGGCAGGAACCAGGTCTTCGCACCCGCCAGACAGGTCGTGACGTACACCAGGTCCGGGTCCACTGCAAAGTGGCCCAGGCACCGGCCGTAGGCCAGGAGAGGCTCTCGCGGGTCCCGATCCTCCTTATACTGCCTGATCGCGTCCTCCACGGTCTGGCCCGTGAGCGGATTCTTGACCTCTGCCGTGAAGATCGGGATGCCGTTCAGGAAGAGCGCAAGGTCCAGGCTCTTCTCGTTCTTCTCACTGTAATGCACCTGGCGTACCACGGAGAAGAGGTTTGCCGCGTGCATGCGCTCCAGGTCCACATTGAGGCTGGTGGCAGGCCGGAAGTAGGCCAGCTTGAACTTGCACCCTGAGTCCTTGACGCCGTTGCGGAGCACGTCGAGCGAGCCCATGCGCCCGATCTCGTCAGAGAGCCGCCTGACGAACCGCTCCTTGACGTCTGCCCGGTAGTGTTCCTTGAGCCTGTCCCACTCCTTGGGCTGTGTGGCCAGGATGAAGTCCACCACGTCCCGCTGGATCAGACACAGGCCGCGGTCGTAGTCCTCAGGCCTGCGCCTGTGGTATCCGCCAGGGGGCATCTTACCGAATTCGGGGCGTGCGTCCAGGGCGAGCGCGGCCGGTCGTCGACGGGGTGCGTCAGGGCCGCCCTGGAGCAGCCCCTGCTCGACAGCAGCCTCGAAGCTGCGCTCGGAGATCTCTGCACTCATGCGACCTCTCCTCTCACGTCGATCTTGCCCGTTACGGCTGCCGAGATCAGGGCGGCGCGGTACTCCTTGAGGTGGTCTATGGCGGTGCGGACTTTAGCAGTGAGGGCGTCGAGTCTCGCGGTCTCATGGTCGAGGTAGTCAGAGATGAGAAGCTGTTCAGAGGGTGGAGGTAGAGGTATGATCAGGTTAGCGTACTTCTCCGCGCTGACGTTCTGAATCGTCGCCTGAATGAAAACGCTCGAAAGCCAGCCCCAGTAGGCTGAGGATGTGGCGAAATAGGAGAGGAACTCCGGGACCACGTGTGATGGGTTGGTCCGGCACCGGATGAGATACCCAGCGTGGCACGCCTTCCCCCAGGATTCCCGATACATAAAGGTCTTGCCTACTGTCGCTCCACTTCGAGCGAACAACAGGTCACCCTGTTTCAGAAGAAATGGTCTCGCCACATCCACTGGCAGTGACCTAACCGTCTCGTCCCGCAGCGAGCCATCATCATTGATGTCAGTGATTCGTATGAAACGCGGTAGGTCAGGATCATCGACTTCGGCGGATTCGTTAGCTCCATAGGTCAGGGCCTCTGCAACGACGAACTTCAACCTCCTGACTTCCCAATGTGCCGGTATCTCCCCGAGCCACTCCACGCCGGATGCCTTCATAGGCAAGGATGAAGGCTGAAGGATGAAGGCGGAGTTCCCATTTTCATCCTTCATCCTTCCGACCTCAGCCTTCCCAGTGACGCAGTCACTGATCAGGGCGGTCCGCTTCTCCTGGAGCAACTCGATCAACCGCTCCTTCTTGGCCACCAAGGCATCGATCTTGGCGGTCTCGCGGTCGAGGAAGGCGGCGATGGCCTGCTGTTCGTTGAGGGGTGGCATTGCGAAGAGACCGGTGCAGATCGCATCTCTGCCAAGCCCAAACCGTGTGATGCCATTCGCCGCGATCTGGAACTGATCACGCGGACCGACCGCTTCGAAAGCACGGCTCAAGAATGAGCCATCACATTCATTGCCCGGTCGGATGTGCGCCAAGTGGTATCCGCATAGGACGCCGGGTAGATCCTCGACTAGGACCGCCGGAACCGCGATGTCTGTCCAAGATTCGGAGTCTTTGGTAATAAGCACATCGCCAGCCTGGAGTGAGAAGCGGCGCACCTGCTCGGGTGTCGCTGTCGCGGACATGAACTCGATATCTCGTGAGATGCGATTGCCGTAATAGACATCAGTGTAGTTACAGAGTCTTACAGACTCTTGACCTTCGATAGACTTCTTGTCGACGTTACTGAGTTCGACAGACCCAAGCGTCTTCAGCCGCTTCACCTCCCAAAGCCGCGGTATCTCCCCCAGCCACTCGACGCCGGATGCCCTGTACTCTGGATACGGCTTAAATCGTCTGGTATCTTCCGCCTTCATCCTTGCGCCCGCGGCCCACGGTCCCCCTGCCTTCCAGGTCATTCTGAATTCCTCTCCACGAACGAGGCTGTCCCAGATGGGGGTCAGGAAGGAGCGGATCAGGTCGCCGATCTCGTCGAATCTGGAGGTCGTCCAGGCACTGACGCTGCCGCCGGCAAGGAAGGACGTCCAACGTCCGACAAGGACCGGGTCCTGATACAGGGCCGGTCCCAGGACATCCGGGGCCTCTCCGGTCCATGGGACCCCTCGCCGGGTTAAGGTGTTGGCCACTGCGGACCGAAGCACTCCGCCGTCGAAGCCGAACTCCCTGGCCAGGATGGCCACGTCGTAGAAGTCCTTCATCCGGCTGTTGTGGATGCCAAAACGGACCATGGCCTCGAGCTTCTCCGCGATGACCGTCTCCATGGGGTAGACCTTCAACCGCGGGGCGGGCAGATCCAGCGGCGTCGGACAGGTCTCGATCCTGGCCGAGGGTGTGATCGCATCTCCGAATCCGATGTCGATCTGGAGGGGGATCCGAGTCCGGCCCAGGAAGGCCCTCAGTTCCACGCGAAGGCCCTCGTAGGCCTGTTCCTCGCGGATGGATGTCACACGAATGGCCGTGGTATCGAAGGAAAGGCCGTCCTCCGGACACTCCACTCCGCATACCTCGGCGATGCACCGTCCGATCGTCTCAGGGTCACTCGATCCATCGCCGAGCAGATCGACGTCGCGAGTCGCTCGGTAGGGCTGGTCCGTCCAGATCAGGAAGAGCATGGCCCCCTTCAGAACAAAACGGTCTCTGTGGTCCGATCGGCTGAGCCGATAGAGAAACCGCCCGCACGCATACCGCACCAACGTGAGGTCAAAGACCTCGCCACGGTCCTTGGCCAGATTGAGGAGGCGCTGCTTGACAGAGGCTGCAACATTGGGGCTCATGAGACAAGGCTCTCGATGTAGGGGCCTATCAGGGACCTGGCCCTGCACACCTCCGCCGTCCTCCAGATCTGGTCCACGGTTGCCTTCCGATGTCGAACGGCCTCACGAAGGGCCTCCATGGCAGCCTCGCGACCGATGAGCCGCTGAAAGCGGAAGCAGTCCACCACAGTGCGGGCCGGATTGGTGATCAGGGCAGGCACCCCTTCGAAGGCGACGGGGACCACGCCATATCGCAGGGATGACCCCGCAAAGCGCACGAGACGGATCGAGACCCCTGAGAGGCGCGGGACTCGGGCCTTGTGAGGGATGGCAATCCAGACCTCATGGGGCAGTTGGGTGCCGATATCATGTACCCTGAGGGCAGAGAGGAGACATACCACGGCCCGTGGCACGCGTGCGCAGACCGCAGCCAGTGAATAGTGTTCGGTGGGTTCGGCTTCCGTGAGCCTATAGAGACCGCGGGCCACACGTTCAACAGATCCCTCGCGTACCAGACGCTGCAAACGGTCGTATGAGATGCCCTGGGACACCACTTGGCTCGGTCGGAAGAATGCCCCGACTCCAGATATGATGGGCTTTCCCATGGTCTGAAAGGCCCTCAAACCGCGTTTTAGGTCTTATGCTCAATGTCGGCACATACATGCTACATGCCGACATATTAGAGGATCTAGGAGGGCCTGCAAGCCGAAAACGTCGGCACATAGACCTTCAGTGCCGACATTTTCTAGGAATGGGTTACCTTCACTGCCCCGGTCCGCTCCCGGTCACCTCTGCCAGCATCCGGACTATGTCCTTCTCGATCGTGCGGATGTCCGCCTCGATCTCTCCGAGCGGCCTGGGCGGGGTGTACCGATAGAAGTAGCGGTTGAAGTTGATCTCATAGCCCACGACACCGACCTGGCCATCCTTCTCGTCCCGCCTAGACATGTCGATCCAGGCATCCGGGACGTGGGGCCTGACCTCACGGTCAAAGAAGGCCCCTATGCCCTCTGTCAGGGGCACGCTCTCTGTGTCCCGCAGCTCTGGATCGGGCTCAGGATGACCGTCCTTGTCACGGCAGATCGCAGCGGTCTCGTCCCGCTCACCCAGTGCGGACAGGATCGCCTTTCTCACGGTCGAAGGGATCTTGGATCCGGCCTTCTCTGCTGCCTTGTCCAGGGCAGTCTCGAATCCCTCGCGGTCCTTGAACAGGGTGTTGGGCAGGCCGGCCAGGAGCCTGCGAATCGCCTCCTGTTGGGCCCTGCCTTGCCTTTCTTCCGCGGCCTTGGCAGGTCCCTTCTTCTTGGACACGGCCAGGTTCCTGAAGGCAGTCTCTTCGTCCAGGCGGCCGATCCGTGTGGGCGAGGCCCGGAAGTTCAGGCGAAGGGGACGCTCCACCGTGATCTTTCGGAACCCGAAGTGCGTAGGCGGGAAGACCTTGACGTGCTCGCACTCCTTGAACGCACGGTGCAGGGCCAGGATCTCGTCTGCCTTCTCTCGCGGGACCTCCCGCCGCTTGTCCCCAAGGCTCTTGCGCATAGGTACCCAAAACGACGTGGCGTCTATGAGCTGGACCTTCCCCTTGCGCTGGGGGGCCTTGCGATTGGTCAGGACCCAGACGTACGTGGCGATGCCGGTGTTGTAGAAGAGCTGCTCGGGCAGGGCGATCAGGGCCTCCAAGAGGTCGTTTTCCAGGACATACCGTCGAATCTCGCTCTCGCCGCTGCCTGCATCACCCGTGAAGAGCGGCGAGCCGTTCATGATGATGGCCACACGAGAGCCGCCTTCCTTGGGCTCCTTCATGTGGGCCAGCATGTGCAGCAGGAAGAGGAGCTGGCCGTCACTGATCCTCGGCAGTCCGGGCCCAAATCGACCCGCCTTTCCGCGGTCATGTTCTGTCTCGACTGCTTCAACATCCCGTTTCCAGTCCTTGCCATAGGGAGGATTGGCGATCAGGTAGTCAAATGACCGGCCCGCGTGGCGGTCGTTCGAGAGCACGCTGCCGAAGAGGATGTTCTCTGCGTCCCTGCCGTCCGTGGACTTCATGAACAGGTCCGACTTGCACACCGCGAAGGTCTCAGGGTTCACCTCCTGACCGAAGAGGTGGACGTCGGCCTTGCCGTTGATGGGGTCGCGGACCACGTCCCCGTTCTTGCGTACACCCGCGGTGACGTGCTCCTTGGTGATCGTCAGCATGCCGCCGGAACCGCAGCAGGGGTCGCACACGGTCAGGATGACCCCTTTCTTGGCGATGCGGGCCTCGTCGCCTGCCAGGAGCAGGTCCACCATCAGGTGGACCACGTCGCGGGGCGTGAAGTGCTCGCCCGGGTTCTCGTTCAGGGCCTCGTTGAACTTGCGGATCAGCTCCTCGAAGATCGTGCCCATGGTCGGGTTGTCGATCCTGTCCGGATGCAGATCCACGTTCTTGAATCGCTCCAGGACCTGGAAGAGCAGGCCCGCCTCATCGAGTTTGCTGATCGTGTTGTCGAAGTCGAACTTCTCCACGACCTCCCGCATGTTCGGACTGAACCCGGCAATGTAGTTGCGCAGGTTGGCGGCCAGGTGCGGTGCATCGGCTAGGAGCTTCTCGAAGTCGTACCTGGAGGTGTTGTAGAAGGCAAAGCCGGAGGCCTTTCTGAGCTGGCCGCTCGGATCCTCGATCTTGCCCTTGAACCTGGCTTGGGTCTGCAGGACCTTGGCCTTGGTGGGCGCTAGCACGCAGTCGAGGCGCCTCAGGACCGTCAGCGGCAGGATGATGTCCTGGTACTTGCCCCTCTTGAAGGTATCTCGGATCAGGTCCGCCACGCCCCAGATGAAACTGACAATTTCGCCGTGCTCCATTCAGGATATCCTACCGATGAACTGCCGGGAAACAAGCTTGGCTTTGTGCTACTCGGACCGTGTAGTCAGATCCGCGGAGCAGAGAGTGGCGATGCTCAGCGATTGGAAAAGGCGCTAGTCGCACGATGCGTCGATCCACGCCCCGCCCAGGACCTGGGCAGGGTGGGGGGCCAGGCTGTAGAACACGGCCAACTGGCCGGGCGTGACCGCGGGGGCGGGCTCGTCAAACTGGACCCTGACGGCGTCTCCGCTGGGCAGGACATGTGCAGGCCTGCCCTGGTCGTGGTATCGGATCTTGACCTTGGCCCGGAATGCGGCGCACGGGGGATCGACAAGCCAGTTCGCGCCGGAGGCAATCAGACCCTTGTGCAGGACCTCGTCTCTCGGCCCAAGGACGACCGTGTTGGTCGATGCGTCCAGCCTGACCACGTACCAGGGCCTGCCCATGGCCACGCCCAGGCCGCGCCGCTGGCCGATCGTGAACCGATGGATGCCCTGATGGAGACCGAGCACCCGGCCGCTGCTGTCCACGATCAGGCCGGGCCGCACCAAGTCCGGGCACAACTGCTCCAATGTGCCTGCGTAGTCGTCGTTGGGGATGAAGCAGATCTCCTGGCTCTCGGGCCTGTGTTCGAGGGCGAGGCCCAGCTCTTTGGCCATGCGTCTGGCCTCAGCCTTGGACAGCCGGCCCATGGGAAGGACGACCCGACTGAGCATGGCCCGGTCGATCATGGACAGGACGTAGGACTGATCCTTGTCCCTATGCTCCGCCTCAAAGAGGCCCGGCCCTGTCTGGGTTGCCAGCACCTGGGCATAGTGACCTGTGGCCAGCATCGCAAGGCCGCGGGCCCGAGCCAGGTCCCAGAGCCTGCCGAACTTAATCTGGCGGTTGCACCGTGCGCAAGGATTCGGGGTCCGGCCTTGCCTGTACTCGTCCAGGACGTACCGGAGCATGGCCTGGAAGTCCGGGCGGAGGTCCAGGACGTGGAGGACCATGCCCAGCCGATCCGCAATACGCTGGACCTCGGCCCGGCCATCCAGACCTCGGTCGCAGGTGATCATGTAGGCCGCCTCTGCAGCGGACCCGCCTTGGAGAAGCAGGGCGGCTGCGGCCGCACTGTCCACCCCGCCGCTCAGTGCAACCAGGACGGTTTGGCGGACCGTGCCTCGTGGGCCGGGGTCCTTGAACGGATGGGTTGGAGTCGTCAATTCAGCACTCAGGAACCGCCGCTCGATGTGGAGGCCACACAGGGCCCGAACCTCTGTGCCTATTTCTTCCCAGCGGGCAGTCTCGCGGCGACCGCGCCCAGCAGTTCGGGCTTGATCTCCACGCCCAGTTCCCTGGCCAGGATCAGGTGGTCCCACGCCTCTTGGACCTTGCCCTGGTTGTAGTAGCCCACCCCAAGGCCATAGTGGGCGTGTCCCAGTCGCGGATCCAGCGCAAGGGCCCTCTCGAACTCGGGCACGGCCTTTGCCCACTCCTTGGTCTCTGCATACGCGGCCCCAAGGCTGTGGTGGAGCCCAGCGTCATTCGCATCCACCTCCAGGGCCTTCTGATAGGCAGCAATGGCCGCGGGATACTCCTTCTTTCCGACATAGGAGTGGCCCACGTTCACCAGGGCCGGGAAGAACACGGGCTCCACGGCCAGGACCTTGTTGTAGGCCGCGATCGCCTGGTCAAACTGCCCTCGCCTCTGGCGGCACAGGCCCAGGCCGAAGTTGGCCTGTACCAGCCGGGGATCGAGGGCCACTGCCTTCTGATAGGCCTCCACGGCCTGCTCGTCGTTGCCCTCGCGTCGGTACACCTCGCCGAGCTGGCTGTACAGGCCCGGGGCCCCCCGATGGCCCGCGATCCCCCGGATCAGGACCTCCCGGGCCGAGCCGTACTGCTCCTTCTGGGTATAGGCCACGGCCAATTGGACATAGGCCTCGATGAGGTTCGGGTCCAGCTCGATCGACCTGTTCAACTCCGGGATGGCCAGGTTGGGCTGGTCACGATTGAGGTACAGATTGGCGATGGCCTGTCTGATCTTGGCGTCATTCGGATTGATCCTGCAGGCCTCGCGGTACTGGAGCAGGGCATGGTCCAAGAGGCCCTGCCGGAGGTAGGCAAAGGCCAGGTTGGTCCTGACCTCGGCCAAGTTCGGCACAATCCGAACGCCCAACTCCAAGGCCTCCACGGCCAGGTCCAGCCGGTTCATGTCGAGGTACACCACGCCGAAGTTGTTGAACAGGCAGGCCAGGGTCTGTTGCTTGGTCAGGTTCCGCAGGTAGATCCCCTGGTCGTCCTCAGGCACGCGGTTGGCGGCCCGATAGTGCTCGTCCGTGGGGTGGCCCCCCATGACCGTGGTCTCGATGTTGAAACGAATCCGCCCGCTCTCATACCGGACAAAGAAGTGGCCCGGCACCACCACACCGTACAAGGGCAATCCAAGCCGCTCCCCCAAGCAGAGGTACAGCACGGAGAGACTCAGGCAGTAGCCCTTGCGACGGTCCAGGACCGAGTGGAGGAACAGGTCGTTGGGGTCGTTGGCGTGGGGGACCGCGGAGAATCCCAGTTCTTCGAACAGGTACTGGTTGATCACGGGGATGGCCTGGTGATCGGCCTGGAGACCCCGGGCCTCGAGCCTGCTCTGGATCTCCAGGGCCATGGCGTCCAGGGTGTCCCGGTATCGAAGTCCCTGGACCACATCCGACCACTTCTCGGACACGATCAGCGCAGCCGTGGCCAGATCCACCTGGCTGTCGTCCAGGGCCAGGACCTGGGGCATGGATCGGACAAACAGACCGTTCCTCCCCTCATTGGCGAGCCGTGCTCCGCAAGGGCCGTCCCAGAGGGCTGCCGCGCACAAAGCGCCCAGCCACAGGGTCCGACCCATGCCGCGATGTCTAGTCTGCATTCCCAATCTCCGATGCTGGGTCCAGTCACAGGCCACGGTTGGGCCCACTGGCATGGGTCTCAATGTAGCGTCCAGTCCGTGAGGATTCAATGCCTCAGGCCTGTGGCCGCCGACTCGCGGCGTTCAGCCGCCGGGTCACGGGCAACCGGAGGCACAGCATGTTGAGACCGGGGTTACGCTGTCCAGTGCGGCGGTGAGCCGCGCGCAGACCCGTTCGACCCGGTCCCGGTCCAGACGGTTGAAGAAGGGCAGGGCGATCGTCCGTTCAGCCGCCGACTCGGCCACCGGAAAATCCCCCTTCTTGTACCCGAACTGCTCGACCATGAAGGGCTGGAGGTGTACGGGTGGGAAGTAGTTGTTGACCTGGACGCCGTCCTCGGCCAGACGCCCCAGGATGCGGTCTCGGTCCTCTGCGCCGTACCCCTCCCGGAGCCGGACCACAAAGGCGAACCAGCTCAGGTCCACGTCATGGGGGGCGGCCGGGAGGATCAGTCGTTCCTCTTGGGACAGGATCTCCTGGTACCACCCCGCGACCTGCCTGCGCATGGCCTTGATCTGATCGATCCGCGAGAGCTGGACCAGCCCCAGTGCCGCGTTCAGGTCGCTGAGCCTGAAGTTGTAGCCGAGCCGCTCATGGACCAGCCAGGATGCACCCTGGGCCCGTCCCTGGTTTCGAAGGGACGTGCACAGGTCTGCCAGGCGATCGTCCTGGGTCACGATCATCCCTCCTTCCCCAGTGGTGACCTGCTTGTTGGGGTAGAAGCCGAACACGGCCATGTGTCCGAACGTGCCGACCATCTTGCCTCGCAGGGCAGAGCCCAGGGCCTCGCAGCTGTCCTCCACAACCTGCAGACCGTGCCCATGGGCGACCTGGCAGATGCGGTCCATGGCAGCCGGATTCCCGAAGACCTCCACGGGGAGCAGGGCCTTGGTGCGGGGGTTGATGCGGTCTTCTATGGACTGGGGATCCAGGTTCAGGGTCTCGGGATCGATGTCCGCAAACACCGGCGTTGCACCGGCCATGAGGATGCAGGTCGCGGAGGCCACGAAGGTGAAGGGGGTCGTGATGACCTCGTCTCCGGGCCCTATGCCCAGGGCCTTCAGGCACAGAAACAGGCCGCTGGTGCCGCTGTTGACGGCCACGCCCCGTCCAGCCCCCACGTAGTGTGCAAGGGCCCGCTCAAACGCCGAGACGCGTGGGCCCATGGACAGGTGGGGTCCACTGAGGACCTGGCACACAGCCGAGATCTCCTCTTCGGTGATGTCCGGTCTGGATAGGGG
>JAGOQT010000359.1 GCA_018007255.1 Phycisphaerae bacterium
ATGTTCACGCTGTAGGCCGCGGTGGAGATCTTGCCCTCGTGCACGGTGCTGGCCGCCAGGGCCCCGTCGATGTAGAGCTTCAACTGGTGCCCGTCGTAGGTGCCCGCCACGTGGTGCCACTGGCCGTTGAACAGGGCCGCGTCCGCCGCCCCGTTGGCCGAGTACCAGGTCCCGTCGTACACGAAGAACTGGATCGTGTTGTCCACGTTGTGCTTGATCGCGTACCCGGTGTCCCCCTTGGTCACGAACGGGTTGTGCTCGCCGTTGCCCACGTCGTCCGGCCTGACCCATGCGCACAGGGTCAGCCGGTCCGTGATGTCCAGGCTTGCCCCTGCACCGCAGTCCACATAGTCGTCCACGCCGTCCAGGTCCAGGGCCCCGCCAATCCGGCCCGCACCGACCCACGCAGGACCGCCCGTCAGTATCCCGTTGTTCCCATTGCCCGAGCTGTCCTGGCCGTTGCCGTCCAACTTCCAGTGGCCCGCCAGCACCGGCGGGGCGGGCGGGGTCAGGTCCCCGGCCGGGTAGAGCCGGATGTCGTCAATGAACACCTGGCCCGAGCCTGTGCCCGGTCCGAACCCGATCGTGATCGACGCGATCCGCTTCAGGTCCACCCCCACGAACCCGGACAGCGGGATCTGCCACTGGGTCCAGGCAGGCTCCGTCAGGGCCACCGCGTCCTCGCCCTCGCCGGTCCCGTACGTGACCTTGGCGGCCTTGCCGGCCTGGTCGGTCACCTGGAACCACATGGGCATCGTCTTGGCGTTGGCTGCGGCCCCGTAGAAGCACACGGACAAGGTCTCGAGTCCTCCCCTGGTCCAGTCCTGCACCGCGTCCAGGGTGTGTGTCGCCTCGGACCCGCCGTCGTATCCCAAGGGCATGGACTGCCGGCCGCTGTGGACGATCGCCTGCTCTGCGTAGGGTGCGCCGTCATGGCCCACCACGGACCCCGTGCCGTTGCCGCTGTACGCACCCACGCCGCACTCGGTGTTCTCGCTGTTGCCCGCCCCGCCCTTCCAGGCATAGTAGACCCGGTTGCATCGGTCGTTGTAGGCCTCAAAGTCGTCCACGACCGCATACGCAGGCGTGGAGAAGTCCCACACCGGACCCTCCCAGGACCGGACCGCTGCCGCGTCATTGACCTCATCGACCCGCCAGGCGTAGGTCTTTCCATACTCGGCACCCAGCGAGGCCAGGGCCACCTGCCGCTCGGTCACGGTCCTGGCCAGGACCAGGGCATTCGGGTCTGTGCCAAAGTACACCTCGTGGCTGACCGCCTCGCGTCCGGCACGCCACGCGAGCGAGCCCTCCAGGGCCACGCCCTCGGCCCCGGCGGACGGCTCGGGCTCAAAGGCCCGCAGGGGGCTGTGGAAGAACCGGACCTCGCTGAGGCTGTACGAGGTCACGCCCAGGTCGCTCCAGTTGCTCCGCACGGTCAGCTTCACGTACTTGGCCAGCGCACCCCCGAGGTCCACGACCGTGTTGGGCGTGTAGCCCTCCTCGCTCGTGCCCTGGGCAAACTCCGGCACGCCGCTCACGGCCGTCCAGACCTGCCCGTCCGTCGAGCACTCGACCGTGACCTCCCTGGCCCCGTATCCGAGGAGGAACTCGATGATCTGATTGGAGTTCCACACCCACATCTCGTGCAGCTTGACCACGCCGTCGAACTCGTACTGGATCCAGGTGGGCTGCTCGCCCGTGGGGCTGCTCAGCCACATGGCCTCCAGATCGGTCGAGTGCTCGTCGCCGGTCAGGCCCGACCCGTCGATGGTCTTCTCCGGCCCGCTGTCCGCGTACATGCTCGACGCAGTGGCAAGGACCGGCCGGATCGCATATCCGATGGGCTCCACCGTGAAGCTCCACACGTCGCCCTTGTAGATCGTGTGGTCCGGCGCTGCGTTGACCTCGTCGACCCGCCAGTAGTACGTCTGGCCAAGCACAAGTACGCCGTCCGGGTCATAGGCCGCAGCCGTCTGGCCCTGGCTGACCAGGACCCCGTCCGGCTTGGCCCTGTCCGCGCCCTGGACGTCATTGAAGTCCGTGCCCAGGTACACGTCGTGGGTCGCAGCATAGGGGCCGGGCGTCCAGCTCAACACGATGTCCCGGACCACATCCGTGGCCTGGTCCTCGGGCTGGGGCTTCACAGCCGGTCCTGAGGAGCCCTCCACCACAAGGTCCAGGCGGACCCGGTCCAGACCCAGCCACGCGTTCCCTGAGCCGGGCGTCCCGTTGAGAAACTCTATGCCCAGCCTCTTCCCGACGCAGGCCGGCACGTCCGCAGACGAGAACGACAAGGTGTACTCGGCCATGGTGCCCGTGATCGTCACATCCTGGGTCGCGGCAACCACCCTTGTGCCCCCCTGCTCATAGAAGAGGCTCATGCGAAGGGTCGTTGCAGCCCACGTGCTCCTGGAGTCGACCTTGAGTTCGTACACGTCCCCGGCCGTGATCACGTGATCCGTCACCTGCCAGACCGACGGGTCGCCGTTCATGAGGAAGGCCGTCCACAGCCCGTCTGTGGGCGTATAGCCGGTCTCCACGCCCGAGTCTGAAGGATTGGTATCGCTCTTCCATCCAGGGACATCGGGGGCGCCTGCATCCTCACCGTCCCAACACCTGAGCTTGACCGTGCCGGGCAGCTCAAAGCTCCAGTTCACCACCTCGACGGGCGTGACCGCCTCCGCCACAGCACCTCCCAACGCCAAGACCCCTACCGCCCACACGACCAGCCTGTTCATCTCGATGACCTCCCGTAGACCCTTCACTCCAAGCCATCCTCTTCAGACACCGCGCCGCCGCCATCCGTGCGCAAAGGGAACAGCCCCCCGAACTTGCTAGGAGGGCTGTGCGTACCTCACACCCGCTCCGGCGACAGGGTGCCGGATGTCAGGTCAATACTCAGGAAAACGCGCCAGCCACGCCGGCCAATTGATCGTGCCGGCCCCCCGGCCTGCACGGGTCCAGGGACCTGACGTGTTGAAGTCCCTGTGCCACTTGAGCACCCACAGCTCCTTGAGGCCCACCTTTCTCGCGGACCCGTCCGCAAAGACCATGGACACGAAACCGCCGTGCCGGTTGATGCAGCAGCGGCCCATGTGGTTGGCGCTCCAGGCCGCGCCCTCGGTGTTAGCCGGCCCATTGTTCGGCACAGGCCACAGGTCAAAGCGGAGGGCATCGACCATGAGGGGGACAGTGGAGGCCTGCTTGACCGAGTTCAGGCTGCCCCACCCGAACTTGGCCTCCACGCCGCTCTCATAGCTTCCCCCCCCGATCGGGATGAAGTAGCCGTTGAGTCCGTAGGCCCCGTTGATCCCGCTCCTGCCCGCGGACCGGCCCGCCTGGCTGTCCTTGTAGATCCCCCACGAGTTGTAGATGTTGGCGTTGAGTGTGTTGATCTCAGAGATGGGCTTTGTGGCTGTGGGGCAGAGCCATATCTTGTTCGCTGTCCAGTCCTTGAGCTTCTCGGGCAGGTACCATGGCCACCAGAAGCCGGAACCGCCTGCGCCCTCGACGAATCGGCCGTTGTTGTCCGCGCCTATGGTGTTGAATATGATCCCCCACTGGCGGAGGTTCCCAGCACACCCCATCATCCTGGCCTGCTCCCTCACGCGGCGCAGGGAGGGGAGCAAGATCCCCAGCAGGATTGCGATAATGGCGATGACGACCAGAAGCTCGATCAGCGTGAAGGCCTTTCGTTTCATGGACTTACATAGCTCCTTTCCGGTAGACTGACCCTGCCTGGGCACGTTTCCAGCGACGGGGCCACCTGCCTGGATTCGCTGGTTTTTCAGACCGTAGGACGCCACCTAGGCCAGATCTGTTCTACTGCCAGACCACCTCTCCTCGGACATGGGCTAGACCCGGCCCACCC
>JAGOQT010000040.1 GCA_018007255.1 Phycisphaerae bacterium
CCACGTCCCCTACGGCATGATCCGGTTCACGGTGGACAAGTACGAGCCTGAGGAGTACGCGGAGATGTTCACCGAGTACCGGCTCCAGACGGTCTGCCGCAACGACGTCGCGAATCGCCCCATGTTCCTGTGGTGGAACTTCCGCGAGTTCTACAACCTGAAGTTCAAGCTGAACCGCAACACCAAGGGCCTGCTCACGCTGGCGGGGATGCCCAAAGACACCTTCTTCTTGTTCAAGGCCTTCTTCAACCCCTCCGAGCCGGTGGTCCATCTCTGCGGCAGGCATCACTTCCTTCGGGCCTTCGCGGCGGACAACGGCATCAAGGCGTACTCCAACGCCCCGGAGCTGCAACTGACCTTGAACGGGGTGGCCCGGGAGAAGATCCCCAACGGCACCTATCGTATACCCGACGCCGAGTACAAGAACCGCACCGTACCCGGCATCCCGGTGGACAATGTGTTCTTCTGGAAGACCCCCCTTCGGCCCGGACGCAATGTCGTCGAGGTCAGCGACGGTCGCGGCCACACCGACCGCATGGTGATCTACCAGGAGCCCGCCGAGCCCGATCCCGCGGCCCTGGTGCAGGACCTGCGGAGCTCCAACCCGGCCAATCCGGCCTGGTTCATCGACCGTCCGGTCGAGTCCCAGGGGCCGTTCTACACGGACGCCGACGGGGCGTCGGACAACACCTTCGACACCCTGCCCAAGGAGGTCGAGGGGGCGGCCTGGGTCGCCACCCGCCGCATGAGCGATCCCAATCTCAAGACCGACCTGGAGTTCCTCGTCAACCCGTCCTCCAAGGGGGCCACGGTCTTTGTGCTCTTCTCAACCGGCGACTATCCGACCGTGACGCTCAAGCCGCAGGACCCGGCCATTGCAGGCGAGGCGGACACCCTGCGCAAGGGGCTTGCGGAGACCGGGTTCAAGCCCGCCGGAACCCAGGCCGTCTGGCGGGACCACCTGCTCAACCGGGCCTGTGCAGAGCTCTGGAGCCGTCGCGTTGCGCCCGGCGACAGGGTCAGCCTGCCCGGCCGGACCCTCGACTATGTGGTGATGGTGAAACAGGGCTGAGGTCCTATAGAGTTTCCGGCAGTCTCCCGATCACCGCTGTACAGTCCAGTCTCTGAGGAGACTCTCTTGATCGCTGGATTCTGAGGGGCGGTTCAAGTCCCTCGTTCAAAGGCCCATGAAGGCAGCGGTTCGCAAGGCTGAGATGGCCAAACATGCGACGTGCCACACATAGAGGCACTCCTTTGCAGCCCGTCCCTTGGAAGGTGGTTATGATATACGGACGGTTCAGGACCTCCTGGGGCATAAGGATGTCAAGACTACGATGGTCCATACGCATGTCTTGAACCGGGGCGGCAAAGGTGTTCACAGCCCGGCCGATTGCCTGGGAGCGGTGCTGGGACGCCTTACTCATTTCGGTCTCAAATTGGGTACTCTGCACATGCGATTTCATCTTGGAGCCATACCTTGTTCGCCAGACTTCGTGCCTGACTCGCTGTGGAGGTCACTGCGCCAGCCGTCGCCCTGGCTCGAGAAACTCCTGTGGCCAGCAATCGGCGCAGTCGCGGCGGCAACAGTGGCGGCGACTTGGTTTCTCGTTACGCCGCTGCGAAACGTCAAGCTCTCAATGTCCCTTCCAGCTTCTCTCCTTTCGGTTGCGGGTGCCATCGTCGTTCACGAGTTGATCCATGTGCTGGCCCACCCGAGGGCGGGGCGTTCGCCGAACTCCATTGTGGGGGTTGGGGGGCCGTCGACGGGGGTTTACGCCCACTACGACGGAGAGATGACACGCAACCGCTTTGTCGCCATCCTGCTCATGCCTGTACTCGTCATCAGCATGATTCCTCTTCTTGTGTCGGCTGTTACACAAGTCTCATTTGCCTGGGTCGCATTGGCTTCCACATTCAACGCGTTCGGTGCCTGCGCCGACATGCTGTTGGCAGGCCTGGTTCTGTTTCAGATCCCAGCTACCGCGATCATTCGCCAACAGGGCTTGAGAACATACTGGAGAGAGCATGAGACACCGGCCGCCTGAGGACCTGTGTAGAAATAGCCTGTCCATTTACCATCTCATCTTCGGGCCGTCTTGGGCCGCGTCTCCATTGCGAAATCCTCGACGTAGAAGAGCACTACGCCTCCGGTTTCGCTCAATCGTCGCGTCCCAACCTGACCCCAATCTGAGCGGCAGATGATCAGGCTATTTCTACACAGGTCCTAACCATGCGCTGCAGCGAACCCGGCCCTCTCGCTGAGGTTGCAGTCCACGCGTCCCGCGGGCCGGGTTCAGGCAGGGCACTCCATCCACAAAGCCCTATGGGTATTCGGTCAAGTACAAGGCCACAGTCCAGTGACATGGAATCACTGACACATCGGCGTGGGAGTACCTGCCATCACTCCTTAAGGAGCAGGCGGTAGCCCACGCCCAGCTCTGTGATGATTAGTTCGGGCTCGGAGGGGACCGACTCCAGCTTCTCTCGAAGCCGGGCCATGTAGACCCGGAGGTAGTGGGTCTGGCCCACGTAGTCAGGGCCCCAGGCCTCCTGGAGGAGGTGCCTGTGGGTCAGGACCTTGCCCGCGTGCCGGACCAGCAGACGGAGCAAAGCGTACTCTGTGGCCGTGAGCCTGACTTCTTCCCCCTTCAGGGTGACACGTCGAGACGCCAGGTCCACCTCCAGATCGCCGGTCCTGAAGACCGCGCTGTCGGTCGCGGGCAGGGCGTGACGCAGGGCCACCCGAAGGCGGGCCAGGAGCTCGGCCGTGCTGAAGGGCTTGGTCACGTAGTCGTCCGCGCCCTGGTCCAGGGCAGCGATCTTGTCCTCGTCCCTCTCCCGCACGGAGAGGACGACCACGGGCACGTGGCTCCACTCGCGGAGCCGTTTGATCACAGTCACGCCGTCCAGGTCTGGCAGGCCAAGGTCCAGGA
The DNA here is from genome assembly GCA_018007255.1 of Phycisphaerae bacterium. GTDB lineage: Bacteria > Planctomycetota > Phycisphaerae > Sedimentisphaerales > Anaerobacaceae > DTPU01. The sequence goes on from JAGOQT010000040.1 coordinate 2,934, forward strand.
GCACCACGTCAGGTCTCCTCGTGGCCGCCTGGGTCAGGCCGTCCTGGCCGCCGGCTGCCTCGATCATGCGGTAGCCATTGGCCTCCAGGGCAATCCGCAGGAGTCGCCGGATCTGGACCTCGTCGTCCACGACCAGGACCACGGGCTTGAGGGCTGTCTCTTCGCTCATACCTTGGGTGCCTCCTGCAAGGGCAGGGCAAGTGTGAAGGCCGCACCGCCCCCCGCGCGATTCTTGACCTGCACCCCTCCCCCCTGGGCCTCCATAAAGCCTTTGACAATGGGCAGCCCCAGGCCGGTCCCGCCTGCGGGTGAGCCCGGGGCCCTGTAGAACTTCTCGAATACACGGGGTAGGACCTCAGTCGCGAGGCCGGGTCCACGGTCCGCTACCGTGATGGACAGGTCCCTGTCCTGGACCGAGACGATCACCTGCACGGGCGTGCCGGCTGGCGTGTGGATCGCAGCATTCAACAGGAGGTTGGCGAGGGCCTGTTCCATCAGGACCGTGTCCATCCTCACCAGAGGCAGGTCCTTCGGCACATCCGTACCGATGGGCCGTCCGGCCAGATCCTTCTCTACCCGTTGCAGGGCGGCGTGCACCAGGTCGTTGACGTCGCACCAGTCGAGATGGGGCCTGACGTGCCCGGACTCCAGGCGGGTCATGTCCAGGAGGTTGCCCACCACCCGATTCAGCCGGTCGCTCGCCTGGCGGATCTCACAGATCAAAGCCCGCTGGATATCCTGGGGCTGACCTGTCAGGCCGCTGGCCGCGCTCGTGATCGCTGCCAGGGGTGTGCGAAGCTCGTGGGATATGGAATTCAGCAATGCTCGGCTGAACCGCTCGGACTCAGCCAGGAGTCGGGCCTGGGCCTCTGTCTCGCGGAGACGCTGGCGGTCCAGGACCAGGGCGATGTGCCTCTGGAATCCCTCCAGGAGTGCCTGCTGGTCCAGGTTCGGAGGGGAGGGCTGCTGCCATCGGATCCGCAGGACCCCCAGGACGTCACCGTCCGTACGCAGCGGCAGGTACATGGCGTCCGCCATGGGCAGGGTGTCCGTGAACCGGCCCGTGGGCTGGTTGTGCAGGAAGGCCCACTGGGCGATGCTGTGGTCCTTCTCCGAGAGCGGGGTCCTCAGGCGGCCGCCCGCGTCGGGCCGAAGCAGCGAGGCCTGTGTCTTGAAGACCTGCTCCACGTTGGCCACCGCGATCCGCTCGATCTCCTCCCACGTCGAGGCGTCCGCCAGCTTGAGGGTCAGGAGGTACATGGCCGTGGCCCGCTCCTCCCGCCTGCGGTCCATCCGCTCCCTGGCCCTGACCCTGGAGATCAGGTGACCCATGGCCAGGGCCACCACGAAGTAGGTCCCGAACATCATGGCGTTTTCGAGGCTGCGGATGTAGAGGGTGTACAAAGGGGGCAGGAAGAGGAAGTTCCACAGCACCGCGCTCAGCGTGGCGGCCAGGTAGACCGGTCCCTGCCCGAGGCGTGTCGCCAGGCCCACGACTGCCATGAGGAAGATCAGGCCAATGGTCCTGGAGTGGATGTAGGGCGTCAAGAGCAGGTTCACGAGTGTCACCGCTGCCACCACACCCGCTGCCGTGAGGTACTGGGACCCTTCGGACGCCGCCGGTCCTTGCCACAGCGGCCTGCGCTCAGACTCCTGCCCCGTATCTGCCCTGACCACGTGCACGTCGATGGTTCCGCTGTCCCGCACCAGGCGGGGCAGGAGCAGGCCGCCTCGAAGGAAGCTCAGCCAGGACGAGCCCGCCGGCTTGCCCACCACGATCTGGGTCACGTTCTGGTCCCTGGCGACGTGCAGGAGGCCCCGGACCACGTCGTCGTCCGCGGTCGTCCGGACCTCGGCCCCCAGCTCCTTGGCCAGGGCCAGGTGCCGGGTCAGGCGGGTCTGCTCCTTCTCGGACAGGACCCGCGAAGTCTCCACGTGCGCTGCGATCCACGAGCAGCCCAGTCCGTCCGCCAGCCTGCGGGTCCAGCGGATCGTCTGTTCCGAGAGCGGGCTCGGGCTGACCGCCACCAACAGGCGGTGGCTGGTCTTCCAGGGGCCGGTGATCTGCCTGGCCTGCATGTACTCCCTCACGTCCTGGCCGACCCGCTCAGCGGCCAGGCGGAGGGCGATCTCCCGCAAGGCCGTGAGGTTGCCGATCTGGAAGAAGTGCAGACGGGCGACCTCCGCGTGTTCGGCCACATAGACTTTGCCCTCTTCGAACCGCTTGAGCAGGTCCTCCGGAGATAGATCCACCAGTTCGATCTCCGCACCCTCCAGGACGCTGTCCGGGACGGTCTCACGGATCGTGGCACCGGTGATCTCCCTGACTGTGTCCGCGCGGCTCTCCAGGTGCTGGACATTGAGCGTGCTGTAGACGTCGATGCCCGCCTCCAGGATCTCCAGAACGTCCTGATACCGCTTGGGATGCCTGGAGCCGGCGACGTTGGTATGGGCCAGCTCGTCCACAACGGCCAAGCTCGGACGGCGGGCCAGGACCGCGTCGAGGTCCATCTCCGCCAAGGTCACGCCGCGATAGACGATGGGACTCCTGGGGATGGCCTCCAGGCCCTCGATCAGGGCGTCCGTCTCCCTGCGACCGTGGGTCTCCACGTATCCGATGACCACGTCGCGGCCCTCGGCCCTCTGCCTCTGTGCGGCCTCCAGCATCGCGTAGGTCTTGCCCACGCCCGCGGCCATGCCAAGGAAGACCTTCAACTGGCCACGGTCCTCCTGGGCCTGCTCCTTGTGGAGGGCAGCCAGGAGGGTATCCGGATCAGGGCGATTGGATTCGGCCATGGGAGTAATGTACCTCCGAGGCCTGAGTCTCGGCAACAGCGGACCCCAGCCTCCCATCGAGGGCCAGGTTCAGATGCAGGACATTGACCCTGGGCTCCCCAAGAAGGCCGAGCTGCGGCTTCTCGATCATCCGCTCCACCACAGCCAGGACCTGATCCCTGCCCAAGCTCCTTGCAGCGGCCACGCGACCGGCCTGCAGACGAGCTGCCTCAGGGCTGATGTGTGGATCCAATCCGCTGCCTGAGGCGAAGAGCATATCCGCAGGCACAGGGGTCTTGTCTGACAGATGGTGTGCTGCACGGAAGGCCTTGGCCCGCTCCGTCACCTTGGACTGTAGGGCCGCGGAGGTGGGACCCAGGTTGGTCGCCCCGGAAGGAACCGTCGCAAGGCCCGCAGCGGACGGACGCGGCCAGAAGTACCCGTCCCTCGTGAAGGGCTGGGCCAGCAAGGCAGTACCGATGACTTGGCCCTCCCGCCGGATCAGGCTTCCGTTGGCCTGACCCGGGAAGGCCCACTGGGCCACGCCTGTGACTGCCAGCGGATACACCAGACCCGTCAGGATCGTGAACACGATCGTCATTCGAATGGATTGGATCAGTAGTTTCTTCATTTCCATCCGCATTCTGTGTTCTCCTCACGGTGCGAGGCCGAGGGCTACCACCAGGACGTCCAGGACCTTGATCCCTATGAACGGGACAACCAGCCCGCCCAGGCCGTAGACCAACATGTTCCTTCTGAGGATCGTAGCTGCACCGAGGGGCTCGTACTCCACGCCCCGCAGGGCAAGCGGGATCAGGGCCACGATGATCAGGGCATTAAAGATCACGGCGGACAGGATCGCGCTCTGTGGGGAGTGCAGGTGCATCACGTTCAGGGCACTGAGTGGGCCCTTGCCCGCGGGAGACGTGGCATAGAGCAGGCCGAACATAGCGGGCAGGATGGCGAAGTACTTGGACACGTCGTTGGCTATGCTGAAGGTCGTCAGTGCACCACGGGTCATCAGCAGTTGCTTGCCGATCTCCACGACCTCGATGAGCTTAGTCGGGTTGCTGTCCAGGTCCACCATGTTGCCTGCCTCGCGGGCCGCCTGGGTGCCCGTGTTCATGGCCACGCCCACGTCCGCCTGGGCCAGGGCAGGTGCGTCGTTGGTCCCGTCTCCGATCATGGCGATCAACCGGCCGCAAGCCTGTTCCTTGCGGATCCGCTCCAGCTTGTCCTCCGGCCTGGCCTCTGCGATGAAGTCGTCCACGCCCGCCTCCGCCGCGATGGCCGCTGCGGTGAGGGGATTATCGCCCGTGATCATCACGGTCCTTAGACCCATCTTCCGCAACTGGGCGAATCGCTCCCTGATCCCACCTTTGACCACATCTTTGAGGCGGATGACGCCAAGGACCTGCAAACCCTCTGCCACAACCATGGGAGTCCCGCCGCGGCGGGCCACGTCCTCCACAGCCCGCTCCAGGGCCTTCGGGAAGACCCCGCCCAGCCCATCCGCATAGGCTCGTACGGCTTCCACAGACCCCTTACGGATGCGACGGGCCGGTCTGTCCTCTGTGGCCGGGAAGTCCACGCCACTCATGCGGGTCTGTGTAGTGAACGGAACGAAGCTCGCATGCGGCCCTGACACGTCACGGCCGCGCAGTCCGTACTTCTCCTTAGCCAGCACAACGATGGATCTGCCTTCAGGCGTCTCGTCAGCGAGGGACGCGAGTTGGGCCGCTTCGGCCAGCTTTTCCATTTCCACACCGGGGGCCGGCATGAACTCCGTGGCCATGCGGTTGCCGAGGGTGATCGTCCCGGTCTTGTCCAGGAGCAGGACGTCCACGTCTCCAGCCGCCTCCACGGCCCTGCCGCTGGTGGCCAGGACGTTCCTCCGCATCAGCCGGTCAATCCCCGCGATCCCGATCGCGCTGAGCAAACCGCTTACGGTCGTGGGGATCAGACAGACGATCAGGGACAGCAGCACGGGCAGGGTCGTCAGGACCGCGCCGGTCTGTCCTGCGGCCCGCTCGTTGTAGGCTGCAAAGACGGGGAGGGTAATGACCACCAGGATGAACAGGCAGGTCAGGCTGACCAGGACGAGGTTCAGGGCGACTTCGTTCGGCGTCCTCTGGCGACGCGCGCCCTCGATCAGGCCGATCATCCGGTCCAGGAAGGAGTGGCCGGACTCGGCGGTGACGCGGACCGTGATCTGGTCGCTGATGACCCGCGTGCCGCCGGTGACTGCCGAACGGTCCCCGCCTGCCTCGCGTACCACGGGGGCCGACTCCCCCGTGATTGCGGATTCGTCCACCGTAGCGATGCCCTCCACGATCTCTCCGTCCGAAGGGATCACATCACCTGCCCCACATACGAAGAGGTCACCGACCTTCAGCTCCGTGCCGGCAACCCGGATCTCCTCTCCTGCGAGGAGCTTGCGGGCCATCGTTTGGGTCCGCGTCTTCCTCAGGGCGTCGGCGTGGGCCCTGCCACGGCCCTCGGCCATGGCCTCAGCGAAGTTGGCGAACAGGCAGGTGAACCATAGCCACAGGCAGATCTGGAGGTTGAAGCCTGAGAAGTCGCAGAAGACCAGGAACAAGGTGGACAGGATCGAGCTCACCCAGACCGTGAACAGGACCAGGTTCTTGGCCTCTTCCCGTGGATGCAACTTGCGAAGGGCCTCGATGACTGCTTGATGCACAAGGGACGAGTAACGGATCTCGATTCGGGTGCTCATGGCACTTTCCTTAGAAGACCCGGCCTGCCTGCATCAGACCGTGCTCCACGATCGGCCCCAGGCACAGGGCTGGGAGGAAGGTCAGGGACCCGACAATCCAGATCACGCCCAGTAGGATGACAGCAAAGGTCAGACCATGGGTTGGGAAGGTCCCGGCCGAGACAGGCAAGGTCTTCTTGGCAGCCAAGCCGCCGGCTACGGCCAGGACTGCGAGGATCACGCCGAATCTGCCGATGAACATGCAAGTCCCCAGGGTCAGGTTGTAGAAGGCGGTGTCGGCATGGAGGCCTGCGAATGCGCTGCCATTGTTGTTCGAGGCGGATGCAAAGGCGTAGAGGATCTCGCCGAGCCCGTGCGGGCCACCGTTGGCCAGGCCCGAAAGGCCTGTGGTCAGGCTGCACGCGACCGCGGACCCCAGCAGGACCAGCGTATTCGGGATGAGGATAGCCACGACTGCCCAGCCCGCCTCCCAGGCCTGGACCTTCTTGCCCAGATACTCCGGTGTCCTGCCTACCATCAGGCCTGCGATGAATACCGCGATCAGGACGTGCATCAGCATCCCGTACATCCCTGCCCCCACGCCTCCAAAGGCGATACATCCAAGCATGATACTCCACAACGGTGCCAGGCCAGCCAGCGGCATGAAGCTGTCATGCATGGAATTGACCGCGCCGCAGGAGGTCCCTGTGGTGGCCGTGGCCCAGAGCACACTGTTGCTCACGCCGAACCGCACCTCCTTGCCCTCCAAGAGGGGCTGCACCCCGCCCACCACCGGATTGGGCCGCGTCTCCGCCCACCAGGCAAGGCCAAAGCTGCTGATCAGCAGGATCAGCATGATCCCAAACAGGCACCGGGCGTGCCTTCGGTCGCCTACCATCAGACCGAAGGCGTACACCATGGACGCCGCAATGATGATCAGGCCAAACATCTCCAGAAAGTTGGTCAGGGGCGTAGGATTTTCAAAGGGGTGAGTACCGTTCTGACCGAAGAAACCGCCGCCGTTGGTGCCAAGCTGCTTGACCGCGACCTGCGAGGCCACAGGCCCCAGGGGGATCGACTGCTCCGTCCCCTGAACGGTCTGGATGACGGCATAGGGCCTGAAGGTCTGGACCACTCCCTGGCTGACCAGCACCACGGCCAGGACCAAGGACAACGGAAGCAGGACATAGAGGATGGCACGGGTGAGATCCACCCAGAAGCTGCCGAGGGTGCGGACCGAGGATCGTGTGATCCCGCGGACAACCGCAAGCAGGACGGCGATCCCGGTCGCGGCGCTCAGGAAGTTGTGCACGGCCAGGCCTGCCGTCTGGGTCAGGTAGCTCAGGGTGGACTCACCCTCATAGGCCTGCCAGTTGGTATTGGTGACGAAGCTGACGGCCGTGTTCAGCGCCAGGGCCAAGGGCACGTTGCCGAGCCTCTGCGGGTTCAGGGGGAGCCAGGCCTGCGTCATCTCCATCGCCGTCAGGGTTACGATCCCGATGACGTTGAAGGTCAGCACAGCCAGGAAATACTGCCTCCACGACATCTCGTCGTCTGGCCTCGTCCCAGCCCATTGATAGATCCCCCTCTCGATGGGCACCAGCCATCGTGCCAGGGGCGACGGCCTTCCGGCGAAGACCCCGGCCATGTAACCCCCCAGGACGGGCATGCAGGCGACCAGCAGTCCTAAGTAGGCGATCACCTCCATCAGGTTGCGACCGTTCATACCTCCACTCTACGGCCTGACGAGTGGGATGAGGGAGTCAATTCTCCCCCATCGGGTGTCAATAAGATATCAACAGGCCCGTCTGGACCTTCCTCTGCCAATCCACTACGATGGCGATATGCGTATCCCCACAACACAGACGAACCTCGCAGATTCTGGGAGTCTCTATGACAGAACCACGACAGCCCTCTGAGGCCATCCCCCCCGAGGTCCTCAGGAGTGCCCTGAAGGCCTTCAAGAAGCGACTGAAGTTGACGGCCCTGGACGAGGATTCCCGCCTGGGCAAGGGGCCGTTCTCAGGCGGATCGCAAGGGGTGGTCGCCATCACGCCGCCGAGCCAGTTCCCCAGGGAGGTCTGGGAGGAACTGGTCCGACAGGGCAGGCTCCGGAATTCCGGACACGGGCTCTATGAGCTGAGCCGCGAGACCGCCTGATGCCGGTCTGTGCCTGAGGGCTCCCACCCGGAGCCTTGCCGTATGGATCCCCGGGATCGCAGGGGACGGCACAGCCCATGCCGGCGACTTGTGGCCAGGCGAAATCGGGGCTCAGCATCCTGTCAACTGCCCCGGCAGCGCCTGGGGATCGCGGCAGACCAGGAAGTCCCATAGCCCGAGCCGAGCCCAGTTGTTCACGGCTGAGACCCACCGCTGTGCGGCCTGGTGCTTGGCGTGGGTGTGGTCATCCTCCTGCCCCTTGACCTCCAGGATCAAGGTCTTCCCCGTCTTGAGTCGGACCAGGTAATCCGGCTCGTAGTGGTGCTGGACGCCCTCGTACTCGTAGGGAATCAAGAGAAATGCCCGATCGTTCCTCACGTAACAGAAGGCGGGACTCGTCTCCCTCTCCAACTGGAAGGCCGCTGTCTGCTCCCACTTGCTGTCCAGGACCACGGCATTGACATGGGATCGCCAGGTGCCATGGACCTCACGACGCGTGGTGAAGTCCACGTCTGCAGAGGTTCCGATGGGTTTATGGCGGTTGAGCACGGGCGAGAGAGGGGATTCCCCCTGTGTCTCATCCGGTAGAATGGCATCCAAGAGCCTCTCCCGTATCCGCTTGACATACTTCTCCAACCCCAGCTCACAAGGGTGTACCCCACGAAAGTCCACCTTCTCGGACACGTACTGGTGCACGATCCTGAGTACCTGAGGAAAGAGTTGATGCCTGGCCATACCCCTTGTCCTGGCACTCCCTTTGACTGCGGCCTGTGGGCCTTCCCCGACCAAGGTGGCCACGGCCTGCCGGGCAATCTCGAACTCGATCTCCTGGAGGTGATGAATAGAGTAGTACTCGGCGCGGTTGTGTTCGATGAAGGCGCCAATCCCTCCGCCCCTGGTCGCCCCTTCAAGATGACCCGTGATGATTCGCACGAAGGTCGCCGTTGGCGTCTGATCCGGCTCTACAACCAGCCTCTCCACTTTTGAGAAGTCCACCCGGATGCAGGGTCTCTGGAGGGAGTAGACATATCCCTCCACGTTCGGAAACCGGATCTCAAAGGCTGCCCGCTCGGGCAGGGCCCGCACGTGGTTGACGGGCCTGTCCACGGGCGTCGTGGAGGTCTTGCCCTTGTATGGAATCACGGAGAAGGGGATGCCGTACACATCCACGAACTCCTCGGGCAACAGTTCTGTCTGGGGATCCGGGGTGTAGTTCATGCGGCGGAGGCCCCTGCCCACGACCTGTTCGCACAGCAACTGGCTTCTGAATGCCCGAACGCCCAGGATGTGAGTCACGTTGTTGGCGTCCCACCCCTCGGTCAGCATGGCGACCGAGACCACGCAGCGGACGTCCTGCCCGGGCTTGCCGACCTTGCCCACGGTGTTCACGATCTCCCGCAGCTCCTGGGCGGCCTGGTCCCGCGTGGCCTCAGGATCTTCGCTCTCCACCTTCTCCAGTCGTTTACTGTCGATCCGGATGGTGAATTGTCCTTCAGGGGCGTTCTGAAACAGGTCCGGGAATCCCGTCTTGCTGGCCCCAAAGCTGACGCGCGTCTTCATACGTTTGCCCCTGCGCTGCGGAGCACTGTCCTGGTCCTCGGAGTCGTCTTCTACGTCTTCGACATCCGTCTGACCGGAGATGTTTTCAAAGAACACCTGGGCGATGTCTGTGTTATCGCAGACAACGATGAGGACGGGTGGGGCCTTGAGGGCATTGTCATCGGCCTTGCGGATAGCCTCATGGCTTTTCTTATACTCACCCATGAGTTGAACCAGGGCATCCTGCGTCCTCTCCCACACCACCTCGGGTTTGGGCCTGCGGTTCGAGAGGCGCTGGGCCGGGGCCAGGTCCTCGGTGACGTTCTTCCACAGCCGGAAGTACTTCGGATCAGGCCGACCCGTGGTGTCGCTCACAGGCAGACGTGGGATCTTCGTGATTCCGCTCTCAATGGCGTCCACCAGGCCGAAGTCGCTGACGATCCATGAGAAGGGCTCTCCCTCAGGATAGCCGCTGCCGTGGATGTAGAACGGGGTGGCCGAGAGATCCACACAGGCCTTGATCCCGCAGGCGTTCTTGATCCGGTCCAGTCCCTGGACCCAGATCGTGGCCTCCTCTCGTTCCTTCTTCTCCTCGGCCCCAACTACTTCAGCCTCCTTCTCAGAGATGGGGGCCGGCCTGTATGCGTGGTGGCCTTCGTCATTCAAGACCAGCAATGGCCCCCGATCGGACAACTCTCTCAGACGGTTCTGGGCAAAGGCCTCGTCCGACTCCTCGCCTTTCTGCACCACCCTGTAGCTCTTGCCGCCCTCGGAATGCTCGGACTCCGGGGCAAAGGCGTGCCAATTGGTCACCAGGACCTTGCCCATGTGGAGGAGGTCCCTGTAGGGAGTGGGCACCAGGTCGAACTGGGTGTAGTAGTCCTCGCCCTTGGTATCCGGCCGCAGGACCTGGAGCCTCTCCTTGATGGTCAGGTTGGGACAGCACACCAGGGCCGCATTGGGAAAGCGGTCATCGCTGGGCACACGCCCCCGGTTGCAGAAGGCCCAGGTGATCAGCATGCCCATGACCACCGTCTTGCCGCTGCCCGTAGCCATCTTGCAGCATACCCTGGGCAGGGACTCGATCGGTTGGTTGTCGAACCGATGCAGCTCCTCGAAATCCGCGTCTGTGAACTGGGGATTCCATCGGGGCTTGCCCCTGCGGCCATCCGCACGGAGGCCCCGTATCTCGTTCAGGAAGAGGATCGTCTCCACCGCCTCCATCTGGCAGAAGAAGAATCGCCTGACCCGGTCCTTACGCCACCAGTGGCGGAGCAGGTCCTTGGTGACGTTCGTGGCCCCTTCCCAGTTGGATTCTCGCCACCGTTTAACGTCCTCTCGAATCTTATTGACTAGGGCCAATTCCCTGCGGCCCTCATCCAGCTCCAACAGCCTCTGTTGGCCCCTCCCTCGACTATCCTGATCCGGGAGCTTATACCAGTAGGCAGCGGGCCTTCGCCCGGCCTGCTTGGTGGCGCAGCCGGTCCTCCGGTCATACTCATAGTAGTGCATCGGTTCGTAGTAAGGCTTGCAGATGACCGGGCTCTCGACCGGCTGGATGAGGACGGGTTCTCGAGGAGACGGCTGGCTCATGTCAACGGTTCCGTACCTTCCGCCAAGACCTTCAGATAGCGGTCATAACTGAACACGCGGTTCCGCTTCTGGCCGGTCAGTTCCTTCACCAGCCCCTTGGTGCCGAGCTCATTCATCACCTTGGACACCGTGCTGGCCGCCATTCCCGTGACTTGGCCAACCACTGCAGGGGACACGACCGGCTTCTGAGCCAGGACATCCAGCACACGCAAGGCCGATCCTGCCAACCGGCCTATGGAGTTCAGTGCCTCCCGATCTTCGCGGATCAGTGTGGAGAGCCGGTTCGCCGTTACAACGGCCTGTCGTGCCGTGCTCCGTACGGCCTCTGCAAAGAAGGCCAGCCAGGCCTCCCAGTCGCCCTCCGTTCGTACCCTCTGGAGGAGATCGTAGTAATCGGCACGGTGTTGCTTGAAGTACAGGCTCAGATAGAGCATGGGCTCGTGCAGAACCCCCTCGTGGCACATCAGGAGCGTAATCAGCAGGCGGCCCAGACGTCCATTCCCGTCCAGAAAGGGGTGGATGGTCTCGAACTGAACGTGCGTCAGTGCGGCCTTGAGCAGAGCCGGCATCCGCTCTGGCTGGTTGTTCAAGAACCTCTCCAGTGCATCCATACATGCGGGGACTTGATCCGGTGGCGGAGGTACGAAGTGGGAGTTGCCCGGCCGCGTACCGCCGATCCAGTTCTGCGAGCGGCGGAATTCGCCTGGGGTCTTGTCCGCCCCACGCCCCTTTGAGAGCAACCTCCCATGGACCTCACAGAGCAGGCGGTTGCAGAGAGGGAAGCCTCCCTTGAGCCGCTGAAGACCATGCTCCAAGGCCGCCACATAGTTGGAGACCTCCTGAACGTCCTCCAGGGGCACGCCCGGTGCGCCCTCCATCTCAAACAGGAGCAGGTCAGAGAGTGAGGACTGGGTGCCTTCAATTTGGGACGAAAGCACGGCCTCCTTGCGGACGTACATATAGAGAAACAGATGCGTGTCCGGCAGGATCGCGGTGATCCCATCCAAACGGCCCAGCTCCAGGAGGGCCTCGTCCAAGGCATTACGGAGCCCGGGCCCAATCTCCAGCGGAGGCATTGGAGGCAAGTCCTTTGGTAGAAAGGCCTTGACAGTCTCACCCACCGTCGAGATGGTCACATGATCCCCTGTCGTATTACGCTTCATGAGCAGCTATTTCACTTTTCGAATTAGTAGGAGTCGTTATTTTGCGATGCCATATTATCGCGAAATAATGACCCCATATCAATCGTATCTCCCGTCCAGCCGGTGTACCCGCATCACCTCATTGCCTCGCGGGTCTATGACCTTGATCGCGATCCGTTTGTGCCCGCCTGGAGCGAACGGAAGGGACACCGTCCCTGACAGTCTGGAGAAGGCCTCGTCGTCAAGACTACCCTTGAGGGCCTTGCCCAGCTTGGCCCAGGCGTCCTTGTCCGGGAAGAAGGCCTGGCACACGCAGAAACACCGGCCGCCGTAGTCGCTGTCCAGGAACCAGGCAGCCACCTTCTCCGCACCGGTCGAGTAGACGGAGTTGCTGACCGGGTCGTAGATGTCCACACCCTCCATGTGCACCACGCACTGGCCGTCCTTCTGTCGCTCGACCCTCGTCCGGGGAGAACCGGACACGGTGAAGAGCTGGCTGGAGACCGTGGTCTTGAGCAGGTCGCCCATGGCCACGTCCGGCCGGATCTGGGCCATGTGTATCCGCAGCTTGGGGTCAGGGTCTTCCTGGATCACGGCCTGCGCGGCCCCGTCAAAGCTGAATGCCGCAAAGACCAGGTCGTCGAATCCCCGCCTGGCTGCAATGCGTATCCCGTCCTCCACCATCTGGGCGATCAGGGGTCCGTACTGCGGCCCGAACATGACCGCCACCTGGCGCTCCCCTCCCTCCCCATTGGCCCAAGTGCCCTTGGCGTGCAGTGTGGAGCCGTCTGCCAGGGCCTCCAGTGTCACAAACTTCATCACCTTGTTCCCCGGGAACCGCACCCCGTCCTCGCGGATCAGGCGGATCATCCGGTCCAGATAGGCCTCCGTGTTCCTGGCGTCGGACTCGATCGGGGCCTCGCCGAATGTATCGAGTCCATCTGGCGCACCCCCTATGGGCGACTCTTCAGGCCCCAGATCCACGCTCTCCTCAGTGGGGATCACGCCTTCGACCGTAAATGGACCTGAGACCCTCACCTTGGACCTGTCGATCTCAGGCCTGTCTACCAGCTCCTCCTGGTCCGCCCTGGCAGCGATGCAGGCATTGACCTCGTCCATCTTCTGACGCCATGCCTTGCGGTAGTCGGTCAGGGCCTCCTGCAACGGCCTGGGCCAGTCCGGATCCGTGTCGAATGGGACCTGCCAGTGGTCCCATTTTGGATTTTCGACTTTCGATTTTGGATTTGGTAACAACCAGCGGCGGCGGTCCGCGTCCGTGATGGACTTCTTGCCCTCCGCCTTCTCCTTGGCAGCCAGCTTCTTTTCGAGTTTGGTTCGCTGGGCGTCTGAGACCGTATCCACCAGGGCCTTGTTCAGGGCTGCCAGCCTCTCTGCCAGGATCGGCTCCCACTTGGCGAAGATCGGGTCCAGGGCCGGATTCTGGGCGATGCTCTTGAGGGTGACGTGCGGCACGGTCTTGCAGTCGAATGTACACGTGCCCTGGATCTGGCCCTCAGGGTCGGTCAGCCACGGACCGTCAGGATTCCGCTGCACGTCCTGGGCACTGGTGGGACGCAGCCTGTAATAGTCGAACTTGGCGGTCAGGAGCCGCTGGCGTGCAATGGCCAGGGCCACGCGGCTCACGTCGATCGTGATCCAACGGCGGCCCCATTCCTCGGCCACGCAAGCAGTCGTGCCTGAACCGCAGGTCGGATCAAGAACTAGGTCGCCTGGGTCTGTGGTCATAAGTAGGCAACGCTGGATGACTTTGGGGCTCGTTTGCACGACATAGACTTTCGCCTCGTGGAAACTGCCGACGATTGTATCTGTCCAGATGTTGTGCAGCTCTGTGGAAGGGCTGTCTCCAAAGAAACGCTTGTATCGCAAGGAATTGGTTGAACGAAAGAGGCGTCCCGCAGAATGCAGGCGTTTCATCCCAGTGGGATCGGTCTTCCAGTGACGGTTCTCTCCAGGATGATAGGAAACGCCTTCAAACTCGTAATCAACTGTGCCAGTGCCCGCACCGGCAGACGCGAGGTCGCGTGACTGAAACCATGAGCCTGCAGGCGTTTCGGAGCGGCCAAGAAACGCACCCGATATTAGGACTTCATCATCACAGAAGGCACCAGTGTCATCAACTGACCGAAGTGTATCTGAAATCGCCCGATGGAACTTGACCTGAATGCGATCTTTCGCAAACCAGATCAGGTAATCGTTGACAGTTGGTAGGAGGTCACTTGTTGCATAGCTGGTCTTCTGAAAGGCGATCGTCGCGACGAAATTCGTTGGACCGAACACCTCTTCCATCAATACGAGGACCCTATGCAGATTCTCATCACTGATCTGCACAAAGATGCTCCCCGTGTCCGCCAGGAGTTCCTTGCAGAGCAGGAGCCGGTCGCGGAGGTAGGAGAGGTACGAGTGCACGCCCAGTGTCCAGGTGTCGCGGTAGGCCTTGACCATCTCAGGCTCGCGGGTCAGGTCCTCGTCCTTGTCCTTGACATCGCGGCGCCTGACCTCGGGCTGGAAGTTGCTGGCGAACTTGATGCCATAGGGCGGGTCCATGTAGATCATCTGGACCTTGCCTGCCAGGGCCTCGCGCCGGGCCAGGGAGGCCATGACCGCCAAGGAGTCGCCCAGGATCACGCGGTTGGTCCAGTCCATGGGATGCTTGTAGAACTGGACCGCCTGGCGGTAGTCCTGCTCAGGGTCGGCGAACAGCCACCTCTGCACGTCCTGGCGCCTGGCAGTCCGCAGGATCGCCTGGGTGGAGACCCGCTCGTGAATGTGCAGGGCCACAGGGTCTGCCACGCACCACTGCTGCTCCCGCTTGCCCGCCCACTCCAGCCACGGCTCATGATTCCGCAGTGCCTCCTGGAGGACGCGGATCTCGGCGGGCTCCAGCTTCTGCCTGCCCGCCTTCCTGATGAGCTGCTCGATCCGATCCGCCTTGCCTGTAGCATCGAACCGCAGGCCTGGGGCCAGGTGTGGATTGTAGGCATACCGGACCTGCCTCTCTTTGACGATCTGCCCACGGGCAGCCAGCCCGGCAGGCGGGATGTTCAGCCGGGTCACCCCGTCGTGCCGTAGGTCCACGACCGGCTCACCTGTTGCCTTGCTCGCCTTCTTGCGCCTCGCCATAGGCTGTCACCTCCAGGATTCGCATGTCCTGCAAGCCGTGGGGCCGACGTCCCAGGGGTCCATGGTTCATCCTTCAGGCATTGTATCTTGCCCTCAAGGGCGAGGCCAGACTTGCCCAGGCGGAATGTGGGGGCCCCCAGCAAGGGACTTCACTCTTCTGTCCGCAGTGCAGGAGATACCCCATCCTTGACAGGACTCCGGCCACCGGACAGACTGTGGACACGCCTGAGGGGCCCGGCCTCTGGACCGGCCGTTCAGGCGGTATCGCTGGACGCTCGCACCAGGAGACACAGGTATGGCTCGGATCATGCGTATGACACGGCGCGGGTTGCTCAAGCGTGCGGCCGGGACGGCCGCTGCCGCGGTTGCAGCCCCCTATGTGCTGACCTCCTCTGCCCTGGGCGGACC
>JAGOQT010000041.1 GCA_018007255.1 Phycisphaerae bacterium
GTGATGTCGAACTCCACGGGTGTGCGGCTGTCCTTGCCCATGCCCACCTTCTCGCCGTTGACCCAGAGATAGAAGAACGAGTTCACGCCGTCAAAGGTGACCAGGACCCGGCGCCCCGCCCAGTCCTTGGGCACCTCGAACGTCCGCCGATAGGAGTTGACCGTGTTGTTCAGGTCGTCGGCCGGCACCGTGGGAGGCGTCCACGGCCTGGGCCACGGATACTGCGAGTTGACGTAGATCGGGATGCCGTACCCGTGCATCTCCACGTTGGACGGCACCGGCAGGATCGCCCACTTCGAGTCGTCCAGGCCGGGCATCCAGAACTCCGGCACCCGATCCGCGTGGTTCCTGGAGTAGTGGTAGCGCCAGGGACCGTTGAGGGATCGATAGAACCGCGACTTCACCCGCTCCCGGTCGGTCGCCATCCCGATGGATCGGGCGGTCTTCACGTCCGGGCAGATCACGAAGGTCGCGTGGGGCTGTTCGTTCCCGATCCCCGTAAGCCGGGGGTTCTCCCAGTCCGCCGGGCCCCCGTTCGGGTCCTGCCCCAGGACCGCCGTACACCAAGCCAACCACAGGACGCTGCTCATGCACCACCGACCTGCCGTTCCCCTGCGCCAATCCATACGGTCACTCCTTCCAAGGTGGGCCCGACTCGGGCCTCTTGACTCTCCTGCAAGGTCTCTCCTGTGCCTGTCGGCCAGGACATCCATACCGCTACGACTCCACCACGAGCAGCGACACGGCCTGACGCGGCAGACGGAACCGCACCACGGCGGCCCCGTCCTCGATCCGCAGGGTCTCGGGGCCCTCCATGCGCTGGAGCCGGCCGGTCTGCTCCAGGCGTGCAATCTGCTCCGGCGTGGGCCGTTGCGGTGAGCCCATGCCCAGCCACGCCGTATAGGCGTTGCTGTGGTCCGCATCGATGCGGTAGTGTTCCAGCCGGGCCTGGCCCTCCGCCCTGCCCAGGCCGGTCAGCCCCACCTCGACCGCGGCCGCAGGCCCGGGCACGTCGTCGTCGTGGTAGTGCCACACCAGGACCATGAGCCGGTTGGCGTCCAGGCTGGCCAAGGCCGACACGTCCGGCCGGTTCCGCACGCCCTCCCTGAGCATCGTATCCAGGGGGACCGCGGCGTCGCTGGACACCTCGACCCTCTGCCCGGTCATCCGGGCGAACATCCGGAACACGTTGAGCACGGGCTTGTCGATCCCGTTGGTGGCCAGGGAGCGGAACCCCGCAAAGTAGGGCTGGTCCTCGAACTCGAAGGCCCAGGTCAGGGCCCCCTCCAGGTTCACGCCGTGCCGCTCGGCCAGGTCGAGCTTGCGGGCGAAGCTCGCGGCCGTGTAGCTGGAGTACATGGTCCCGTTGCGATAGGCCAGGTGCGGCCCCTGGCACGCGGCACACCCCTCGGGGTCGGACTCCCCGATCACGATGGGCGTGTCCTTCAGCTCGGGGTACGAGGCGATGATCCGGAATCCGTCTTCGATGTCACGGAGTTGGTTCGAGATGCCCATGCGGACGTGGCCATCCACGGTCCGGGGCGAGCCCTTGGCGTGGAAGGACACGAAGTCCAGGGGGGTGCCCGTCCTGCCCGTGGCGTGGTTGGTTTCGCGGAGGCAGTGCTCCAGGAAGGCCCGCATGAAGCGGCCCCCGCTGCCCGCGGTGTCCGGCCCTCCCACCCGGGCCGTGGGCAGCGCCCTGCGGACCCCGTCGAGGGCGTAGTCGTGGAGCTTGTGGAACTCCTCCGGGGTACCCCGCCAGTACCCGATGTTGGCCTCGTTCCAGGTCTCCCAGTACCACTGCTCCACCTCGGCCTTGCCGTACCTCTCCGCGCAGTGTCTGGCCCACCGGTACACCAACTCCCCCCACTTGGCGTAGTCCTTGGGCGGATAGGCCCAGCCCGTGTAGATCTCGTCGTACTTGGCTGCAGGCGTCCACTTGTGCTGGTAGGGCTCGGGCCGGGTGGAGAGATCCTTGGGCATGAACCCGATCTCCACATAGGGTCTCACGCCCCGCTCCAGGTAGGTATCGAAGATGCGGTCCAGGATCGTCCAGGTGTACACCGGATTGCCCTGGCTGTCCTCTGCATAGGCCCCTGTGGAGCCCCACTTGAGCGCGGGCGTCCCGTCGCCCGAGCAGAGCAGATTGTGGGCCCTGAAGTACACCGCCTTGGGCCCCAACTGCCCCAGCGAGGCCAGGAGTCTGCGGCCATGGGCCATGGTCCCGTAGTTCGGCTCGTCCGCCCCGAAGAACCGCCAGATCGGACGCAGACGGCCCCTGGGCTTGGAGGCCTGCACGACGACGGCTACGCGGAACTCATCGGTCTTGGCGACAGCCCCGGGCTCCTGGCCGCCGGCAACGGATGGCCCCGCGCACACCAGGGTTGCGGCCATGAGAACCGGCACGATCAGTCGTAGGACCTTCACGCTGACTCCTTTCCTGGGGAGGGCCATCCAACGGCATCCGACCCCAAAGGCTCTATAGGGTCCCAGCTTAACGCCATTGTCGCCGTGGATCAACAACCAGGGTCCCAGCTAAGCCGGCTACAAGGGCAGGTGCCTGACCCAGTCTGTTCCTGCAGACTTGAAAGACTCAGGCGGATTCGCACAATCTCCCGTTTTTGGCGGCCGTGGACCGGCTGGGCACCTGGGTCAATTAAATAAGAGCAGAGACGATGAGTCCGGTAGGGAACCTTGCCATTGCCGATCAAGTCACGCGGGCAGACCTTGACCAGATGGAGCAGTACAAGCGCCGCTACTTCGGGGAAGGCCTGATCATCCCTGCGGCGATCGTGTACCGGTGGTACCTCCTCAACCCGGATACGCTCGTGGTGGTGCGGGACGCAGCGATGGGCGAGGTCGTCGGGCACCTCCACGTTGTGCCGATCGTGGACACCGTGGTCGAGGCCTTCACCAGGGGAGCCCTGGGCGACGATCACCTCACCGCGGCCTTCGTGCGCGAGCATCCGGACATCGTCCGCTCCTATGACGAGCCCGGCCCCTATGTAGCCTACCTCTGCTCCGTGGCCGTGCATCCCGACTATGCCAACACCCACGCACTGCGTCTGGTCCTCAATGCGTATGCGGACATCCTGATGGTGGCCGCCATCGACCGATCTGTGCTCCGGGGACTGCGCAGGCTGGCCATGCCCTGGAAGGACATTGGGGGGCCGAGAGAGTACTTGGGGTCCATGACCTACCCCGTGGCCCTTTGTGTCCGTGAGATCCCGGGCTGTCTCACGGGGTCCGGGCCCTGCGGGATCAGCGGGCGCGGGTCCCGCGTGCGCCTAGGGGGACTCCCACCTCAACTTCCGTGACGGCCACGCCCGCCCGGACCGCCAGTCGGATCCGGCCCCCCCCGAGGCTCGTGTGGGAGAAGGGCATCCCCTCGGCCATGTCCAGTTGCCCGGCTAGGCCCGGAGACCGATCCAGCTCCACAAGGGCATCCCGCAGGACTTGGTGCATCAGCAGGCCGCAGGCCCGCACGATCTCGTCCGCTGCCTGGTCGCCGCCGCCCGCGGACTGTGACACGTCTTCCCGCAGAAGGCGGGCGACCTCCCGGAGCACGGCCGCCGGCGAGTCCTGGCCCGGGCTCCGGGGTCCCCCGACCTCGCCCGGAAGGACCCCCTCTCCACGGAACACCAGGGTGCCCCGAGAGGATGAACCTCGCCACCCGGCGGCCCCGGGTCCGAACGGTGCGTGCTCGTCCACATAGGCGAAGTACTTGCGCGTGGCGAGCAGGGTATCGGGCTCGAACACGAACAGGCTGAACCAGCTCTTGAGGCCGTCCGGGCTCTGCCCTGAGGAGGCGGCCAGGGTATCCCCCCGCGTGACCCTCTGTCTGCCGACGCGGTCCGGGTCCAGCCCGACCTGGGCGATCTGGATGGCCTGAAGCACATCCCAGGCGTTCGCCTGCCCCAAGGTCGTGGCCTCGTAGGCGGCCGAGAGCCGCTCGCACGACGGTTCACCAGACCGGATTTCCGGGTCCAGGGACGCGCAGCCGGGGCACGCCAGGGCCGGAAGGACCAAGGCCAAGACCCAAGGCCACCTTCGGCTCGGTGCCGGCATGCCCGCTCCGTCCCTCCTCCCCCATCCGTCCACGGGGGCGCCGCTCACCTTACACCTCCTTGGAGGAGATCCACTTCATCATCCTGCGGAGACCCCGGCCCACCTGCTCCAGTTGGCTGTTGTGGTCCTTCTCGTAGAGCGAGTTGAACTTCTTCAGGCCGGTCTGATACTCCGCGACCCACTCCTTGGCGAACTGTCCGCTGGTGATCTCGCCCAGGATCTTCTTCATCTCGGCACGGGTCTGGTCCGTGATGATCCGCGGCCCCCGGGTCAGATCGCCGTACTCGGCCGTGTTGGAGATGCTGTAGCGCATGTAGCTCATGCCGCCCTGGTACATCAGGTCCACGATGAGCTTGACCTCGTGCATGCACTCGAAGTAGGCGATCTCAGGCTGATATCCTGCGGCCACCAGGGTCTCGAATCCGGCCTTGATCAGGGCCGTCAGTCCCCCGCAGAGCACCACCTGCTCGCCGAAGAGGTCGGTCTCGGTCTCTTCCTTGTAGGTCGTCTCGATCACGCCCGCGCGGGCCCCGCCGATCCCTCGGGCCCAGGCCAGGGCAACCCGCTTGGCCGTACCCGTGGCGTCCTGGTGCACGGCGATCAGACACGGCACGCCGCCTCCCTTCTCGTACTCGCTCCGCACGAGGTGTCCCGGCCCCTTGGGCGCGATCATCACGACGTTGACGTCCTTGGGCGGCACAATGTACTTGAAGTGGATGTTGAACCCATGGCAGAAGCCCAGCGTCTGGCCGGCGACCAGGCCCGGCCGGATCTGGCCGTCGTAGACCTTGGCCTGGATCTCGTCCGGCAGGGTCACGATGATCAAGGCCGCGCCCTGCACGGCGGTCTGGATGTCTCCTGGCTTGAACCCGTGCTCCTGGGCGAGCTTGAAGTTGTCCGTGCCGGGCAGTTCCGCCACCGCCACCTGCACGCCACTGTCGCGGAGGTTCAGGCTGTGGGCATGTCCCTGGCTGCCATACCCGATGACCGCCACCTTCTTGCCCTTCAGTGCGTCGATCGGGGCATCTTGTTCATAATACATCTTCGCTGCCATGAGCTTCTCCTTTGACTTTCGAATGAACGGGGCGTTCAGCGCACCAAGACGTTGATCACCCCCACGGAAGGACCATTATAGTGGAGTGGACCGGCCCGACAAGCCTTTGGATTCCGGCCTCCGGATTCTTCGGGTTCCCCCTACAGCTCGGTCTTGGACTGTCTGGGCATGGCGATGGTCCCGGTCCGGGCCACACTCTTGATCCCATAGGGCCTGCACACGTCGATGAAGGACTCGATCTTGGTCTCCGGGCCGCTGACCTCGATCATCAGGGACTTCAGACCGATGTCCACCACACGGCCCCTGAACATCTCGATCATGGAGAACAGCTCGGGCCGCTTCTCCGGCGGCGCGGCGATCGTGATCAGCATCAGGTCCCGCGAGACCAGGGGCTGGCCCGCGTAATCCTGGACCCGGACGACCGGCACAATCTTGGCCAGCTGCTTGCGGACCTGCTCCAGCACGCGGTCGTCCCCCACAGCCACGATGGTCATGCGACTGAGCTTGGGGTCCTCGGTGCGGCCGACGACCAACGAATCGATGTTGAATCCCCGCGCAGCGAACATGCCGGAGACATGCGCCAGCACGCCGGGCTTGTTCTCAACCAAGGCATTGATGATGTGTTTCATACCGGACCTTTCTGTGTCAGGCGCCTAGATCAGACGTTCCAGGATGTCCAACCCGCTCATCTCGTCCAGTCCCTTGCCCGACGGGACCATGGGCCAGACGTTCTCTTCCCGCTCGACCCTGAAGTCGACCACGCAGGGTCGCTTCTGCGCGAGCATCTGCTCAATCACCTTGGGCACGTCGGCCTTCTTGTCGCAGGTCATACCGACCGCACCCATGGCCTGGGCCAGGCCGGCATAGTCGGGGTTCGCAAGGAAGCTCTTGGAGTAGCGCCTGCCGTAGAACAGCTCCTGCCACTGCCGGACCATCCCCATGTATCCGTTGTTCATGATGCAGACCTTGACCGGCAGGGTGTGCTCGACCGCGGTGGCCAACTCCGTGAGGGTCATGTTGAAGCTGTGGTCGCCGTCGATGTCGATGACCGTGGCCTCGGGCCGGGCGATCTGCGCACCGATGGCCGCCGGCAGACCGAAGCCCATGGTCCCCAGGCCGCCGCTCGTGATGAACTGGCGGGCGTGTCGGAACCGGTAGAACTGGGCGGTCCACATCTGGTGCTGGCCCACGCCCGTGGTGATCGTGGCCTCCCCGTTCGTCTGTCGCCAGACCTCGTCGATCACGTACTGAGGCTTGATCGCAGGCGAGGCCTTGTCGTAGCGCATGGGAAACCGCTTCTTCCACTGGGCGATCTTCTCAAACCAGGCCTTGCGGGGCCGGGGCTCGACCAGGGGGATCAGCTCCTGCAGGATCTGCCGGGCATCCCCCACCACCGGGATATCGACCCGGATGTTCTTGGAGATGCTGGTCGGATCGATGTCGATGTGGACGATCTTGGCCTTGGAGGCGAAACTCGCCAGCTTGCCGGTGACACGGTCGTCGAACCGCGCGCCCAGGGCCACCAGAAGGTCGCACTCCTGGACCGCGTAGTTGGCGCACGCCGCGCCGTGCATCCCGAGCATGTCGAGGGACTGGGGCGTAGTCTGGTCGATGCTTCCCAGACCCATCAGGGTCATGGCCACCGGGAGGTTGGCCTTGGAGACCAGGGCCCGCAGGGCCTCCGCCGCGTTGGCCGCGATGACGCCGCCGCCCACGTACAGGACCGGCTGCTCGGATCGGTTGATGGCCTCTGCGGCCATGGCGATCTGCCGGGCGTGACCCTTGGTCCGGATCTTGTAGCCGGGCAGGTCCAGGGCGACCGGGGCACCCATCTCCCACTTGGCCACCTCCACGTCGATCGGCAGGTCGATCACGACCGGCCCGGGCCTGCCCGTGGAGGCAATGTGGAAGGCCTCTCGGACCACCCGCTCCAAATCGCGGACGTCCTTGACCAGGCAGTTGTACTTGGTCACCGGCCGGGTGATGCCCACCGTGTCGGCCTCCTGAAAGGCGTCGTTGCCGATCAGCTCGGTGCGGACCTGTCCGGTGATGGCGACCAAGGGAACCGAATCCATCATGGCCGTGGCCAATCCCGTGACCAGGTTGCACGCGCCGGGGCCGCTTGTCGTCACGACCACGCCGACCTTGCCGCTCGCGCGGGCGTACGCATCGGCCATGTGGCAGCCGCCCTGCTCGTGCCTGGGCACGATGAAGCGGATCGGCGCATCGTAGAGCTTGTCGAAGAGGGGCAGGATCACGCCGCCGCAGTAGCCGAACATGGTATCCACACCCAAGTCCAACAAGGTCTTCACGACAATCTCGGCGCCGGACATGGAGGTGGGGAGTACGGGCGCGCCGCCCTCGGAGGGGGGACTGGTGCTCATCGGTCTGTTCCTTTCCTGATCAACGTCCTATCTTCGTCATTCCGGAAGTCATGGCATTGGGAGACCTTCGGCAACGCCCGGCGACCCCTCATCCGGGGGGCGCCTGACGCTCCAAGGCCTTGGTGGCCACGACCCCGTCATCACGGCCCATGCCGTGTCTCAGGGTCGTATTCGCCTGGTCCAAGGTCGAATACAGATTCAGTATAGGGCGAGTCCCCGCTCCTGTCAAGGGCCGGCCGCAAGAACCCGGGCAGGGCAGGCGAGGCCGTCACCGCCCCAGGACCTGCCGGTAGACCCGTTCGATCGTGTCCACCATGGTCTGCGGCGAGAAGCGGTCCTTGACCTGCTGGAGGCCTGCCCGGCCCAGGCGGATCCGGAGGCCCTGGTCCGCGATCAGCTCCGCACAGGCGGCGGTCAGTTGCTCAACGTCCTTGGGCTCGATCAGGCGTCCCGTTGCCGGATTGACCACCTCCCTGGCCCCGTCCACGTCAAAAGAAACGGCGGGCCTGCTGCAGAGCATGGCCTGGGGCAGGGTCCGGGCCAGCCCCTCCCGCAGGGAGCAGTGCACCAGGACGTCCGAGGCCTGGATGGCCAGGGGGATCTGGTTGGGCGGGAGCAGGCCCGTGAACCGGAACCGGCCCGCCAGACCCAGGTCCTCCACCTGCCGCCTGTACGGATCCGCGAGGTTCCCGTTGCCCACGAACAGCCACACCGCCTTGGGGAATCGAGGGGCCAGGGCCCGGGCGGACTCGATGATGAAGTCGTGCCCCTTGAGCATGAAGAGCCTCGCCACGGTCACCAGGACAACCGCATCCGCAGGGATCTCGTACCGCCGCCGGAAGTCCAGACGCTCCTGCTCGGGGATCTCCCGATAGAAACCCTCTTCGGCAATCGCACTGTAGGCCGTGACATAAGGCCTGTCCAGGCCGATGCCCGCGGCATGGGACTGCCGGGTCATGGCGTCGGCCACGGTGACGAAGGCGTCGGTCCATCCCGCTGCCCGCCGTTCCAGGGCGATGTAGAATCGGTTGAGCCAGGGGCTCTGATAGGGATGGAAGGACAGGCCGTGCACGCCGTGCACGATCCCGGGCCGCGGCCGCAGGCGATCGGCCGCGCGGCGGCCCAGGATCCCCGCCTTGGCCGAGTGGGTGTGCACGATCTCCGGGCGCAGTCCCTGCAGAAGTCCCTTGATCTTGGAGTAGCTGAACAGGTCTCGCACCGGGTCAATGGCCCGCCGAAGCTCCCGGACCACCAGGGTCTGATACGCCTGCCCCCGGATCTGCTCGAAGAGCTGCCCTTCAGGCCCCAAGGCCGGCCCCGTGATCAGGGTGACCTCGTGCCCCCGCTCGGCCAGGCCCCTGCAGGTGATCAGGGTGTTCTCCTGGGCCCCCCCGACGATCAGCCGTGTGATGATGTGCACGATCTTCATGGTGCAAGAATCCAGAAGCCAGAAGCCGGAAGCCAGAAAACAGGAGTCCGGAATCTGGACAGAGCCTGAAGCCAGGAGCCCGAAGCCGGGAGCCGGAAGAGATCAGGTACCATTCTCGATGTCCTTGGCAATGGCTCCTATGTATCCCTCCAGCAGTCTACTGACCCGCTGTAGATCCGACGTCAGGGCCAGGGTCTCACCATAGCCCAGATCCTTGGCCAGGATGAGGTAGTAGCGACACTCTTCGAGCGAGCCTTGTGCGATGTTCAGGTAGCGCAGCTTCTCAAGCTTGCCCCTCCTCTTGAATCCCTCGGCAATGTTGGCGGGCACCGAGACCATGGCTCTGCGCAACTGCGAGGTCAGACCGTACACTTCTTCTTTGGGGAAGCCTGTCGTCAGTCGATAGACTGCAAGTGTCAAATGGTGCGACTTCTGCCAGACGAGCAGGTCCATGAACTCTCTTGCGGGAGTCCGCAGGCTTCCTGCTTGCTTCTGGCTTGCGGCTTCTGGCTTCTGACTTCTCATTTCAGTATCGGATCCACACCAGACACAGCCCGCTCGCGGGGGCCAACTGGCCTGCGGCGGTGCGGTCTCTGGCCTCCAGGATCGCGGCCATGATCCGCGGCTCCCAGCGGCCGTGACCGATGTCCACGAGGGTCCCCACGATGTTCCGGACCATGTTGTAGAGGAAGCCGTCGCCCTCGACCTCCACGTACAGGTCATCCGCCTTGTCGCCGGCGCCCCGGATCACGTCGCATCGGAAGACCGTGCGCACCGAGCTCTCTCTCCGGTCCGCGGCCGAGGCAAAGGAGCGGAAGTCGTGGGTCCCCACAAGGGACTGGGCCGCCGTGTGCATGGCCTCCACGTCGATCCGCGCGGGCAGGTGCCAGCAGTAGCGAATGCCCAGCACAGGCCGGATGAGCCCCGTGTGGATCGTGTAGCGGTAGAGCTTGCGCCGGACGTCTCCGATCAGGTCGAAGTCCCAGGACGGCTCTGCGGCGTCCAGCACGGCAATGTCGTGGGGCAGCCGGTCGTTCAAGGCCTTGGGGAAGTTTTCGACAGGGATGGGAGTGACCGTCTCGATCAGGCCCACCTGGCCCAGGGCGTGGACCCCCGCGTCCGTGCGACTGGCCCCGTGCACGTGGACCTTACGCCCGATCAGACCGGTGGCCGCCTGGCACAGGGCCTCCTGGACCGTCTTGACCCCGGGCTGGACCTGCCAGCCGTGGTAGTCCGTACCGTCATAGGCGATGGTGAACCGGATCTTGCGCCGCGACATGGCCGGATCTTAGCAGAGAGGCCTGGGCCCACCAAGCGCAAAGACCGCCCGCGGCGGAGGCGGCACAGGATTCTGTGCCGCTGCGGTCACTTGTGCCCCCTTGCAGGGCCGCGGCCCGGCTGCTATGCTGTCCGCCTCGGTAACCTCCCACCCTCGGTTTGGAGCTGGGCGTAACGGACTATGGCAGTCAGAACACACGCATACACGGAAGACAAGGTCAAGACGCTCTCGTCCCTGGAGCACATCCGTCTGCGGACCGGGATGTACATCGGCCGCACCGGAACCGGGGCCCACTACGACGACGGGATCTACATCCTGCTCAAGGAGGTGATCGACAACGCCGTGGACGAGTTCATCATGGGCTGCGGCAAGCGGATCGACATCACCCTCCAGGACGGCCGGGTCACGGTGCGGGACTACGGCCGGGGCATCCCCTTGGGCAAGGTCGTGGAGTGCGTATCCCAGATCAACACCGGGGCCAAGTACAACGACGACGTGTTCCAGTTCAGCGTGGGCCTCAACGGCGTGGGCACCAAGGCGGTCAACGGCCTGTCCGCCTCCTTCAGCGTCACCAGCTTTCGCGAAGGCAAGTTCGTCCAGGCGGACTTCCGGTACGGCAAGCTCGTGAAGGAGAAGAAAGGCAAGGCCGACGAGCCGGACGGGACCCTGATCGTGTTCGTGCCGGACCCGGGCATCTTCCCCAACTGCCGGTTCCAGGACGAGCACGTGGAGCGGCGGTTGCGGTTCTACGCCTACCTCAACGCGGGCCTGTGTCTCTGCTACAACGGACGCCCGTTCGAGTCTTCGGGGGGCATCTTGGACCTGATCGAGGACGAGACCTCCTTGGAGAAGCTCTACGAGCCCCTGTACTACAGAGACAAGACCCTCGAGTTCGCGTTCACCCACACCAACCGGTTCAGCGAGGACTACTACTCCTTCGTGAACGGCCAGTACACCACCGACGGGGGCACCCACCTGTCCGCGTTCCGCGAGGGCATCCTCCGGGGCGTGAACGACTTTGCCAGGAGCAAGTTCGACGGCGACGACGTGCGGGAAGGGATGCTGGGGGCGATCGCCATCCGTCTCAAGGACCCGGTCTTCGAGAGCCAGACCAAGAACAAGCTGGGCAACACGGAGATTCGGTCCGACCTCGTCAGCCGGGTCCAGGAGGCCGTCCTCAAACTCCTGCACACGAACAAGGCCCAGGCGGACCGTGTGCTGGACAAGATCACGGAGACCCAGAAGTTCCGCCAGGAGCTCAATGCGGTCAAGAAGCTGGCCCGGGAGCGGTCCAAGGCCATCTCCATCCGCGTGCCCCAGCTGCGGGACAGCAAGCGGCACTACAACGCAGCCAAGGGCGCGCACAGCGAGACCATGATCTTCATCACGGAAGGCCAGTCCGCCGCAGGCTCCCTGGTGAGCTGCCGCGACGTGAACACCCAGGCGATCTACACCCTCAAAGGCAAGCCCCTGAACGTCTGCGACCTCCAGAGGGACGCCCTGTACAAGAACGAGGAGATCTTCAACCTGATGAAGAGCCTGGACGTGGAGGACGGGATCGACCGGCTCCGCTACAACCACGTGGTCCTGGCCACGGATGCGGACGTGGACGGCCTGCACATCCGCAACCTGATGATCACCTTCTTCCTTCGGTTCTTCCAGCCCCTGGTGGAGCGGGGTCACCTCAAGATCCTGGAGACCCCCCTCTTTCGGGTGAGGAACAAGAAGGAGACGATCTACTGCTACTCCGAACGGGAGCGGGACCAGGCCATGGAGAAGCTGGGCCGCGGCCACGAGGTCACCCGGTTCAAGGGCCTGGGCGAGATCTCGCCGTCCGAGTTCAAGGCCTTCATCGGCAAGGACATGAGGCTCACTCCGGTCCGGATCGCGGGCGAACACGCCCTCGGCGAGACCCTGGGCTTCTACATGGGCAAGAACACACAGGACCGCCGCACCTACATCATGGACCACCTCGTCATCGACGAGGACACACTTCAATGAGCAAGTCCAGGCAGGGATTGTTGTTTCCGGAAGAGGCGAATCCGGGCGAGAAGTCCAAGCCGGCGAGCGCCAAGGCCTCACGGCCTAAGGCCAAACCCGAGCCCTCGCCCAAGCCGGAGCGGGAACCCGAGACACCCGCAGTGGAGACCCAGGGCCAGATCGAGTCCGCTGAGCCGTGCGCAGCGGTGGCCCTTGCAGGCGGCGAGACTCCCCCCCCTGCCAGCCACGACCGCGCCGGCGGCCACGAGCGGCACGGACCGCTCACGGACATGATGGACTATAACTTCCTCCAGTACGCCTCGTACGTGATCTGCGAGCGGGCCATCCCCAACGTGGCGGACGGGCTCAAACCCGTGCAGCGGAGGATCCTGCACGCCCTGCACGAGCGGGACGACGGCAGGTTCGTCAAGGTCGCCAACGTGGTGGGCCAGACCATGCAGTACCACCCGCACGGAGACGCTTCCATCGGCGAGGCCCTGGTGACCCTGGCCAACAAGCGGTATCTGATCGAGGGCCAGGGCAACTTCGGCAATGTCTTCACCGGCGACGCAGCGGCCGCGCCGCGCTACATCGAGTGCCGGCTCACGGATCTCGCGAGGGAACACCTCTTCAACGACGAGCTGACCGAGATGATCCCCAGCTACGACGGCCGCAAGCAGGAGCCCGTGACCCTGCCGTCCAAACTGCCCCTGCTGCTCATGCTTGGGGCCGAGGGGATCGCCGTGGGCCTGTCCACGAGCATCCTGCCCCACAACTTCATCGAGCTCCTCGAGGCCCAGATCCAGATCATCCAGGAGAAGAGGGCCGCCCCTGCCCGGATCAACGTCCTGCCGGACTTCCAGACCGGCGGGACCATGGATGTCAGCGAGTACGACAAGGGGTTCGGCAAGGTCAAGGTCCGCGCCCGGATCGAGAAGAAGGACGCCAATCGGCTGATCCTCAGGGAGCTGCCCTACGCCCAGACCACCGAATCCGTGATCGACTCGATCGAGGATGCGGTCAAGAGGAAGAAGGTCCCGGTCCGCGCGATCAATGACTTCACCGCAGAGCACGTGGAGATCGAGCTGATCCTCTCCCAGGGCGCGGACCAGGACAAGGCCATCAAGGCCCTGTACGCCTTCACCCGGTGCGAGACCTCCGTGGCCAGCCGGATCATCGTGATCCACAACCGGCGGCCCGTGGAGATGAACACCGAGCAGGTCCTCCGCGAGAACACCCGTCAGTTGCTGGACCTGCTCCAGAAGGAGCTGGAACTCAAGAGGCACAAGCTCCTGGAGGCCCTGCAGGCCAAGACCCTGATCCAGATCTTCGTCGAGAACCGGATCTACAAGCGGATCGAGGAGTGCAAGACCTATGAGGCGGTCGTCGCCGCGGTCTTCAAGGGCCTGGAGCCCTTCCGTCGGAAGCTCCGCAGGGACGTGACGCAGGAGGACGTGGAGATGCTCCTGGAGGTCCGGATCAAGCGGATCTCCCGCTTCGACATCGACAAGAACCGCAAGGACATCGAGGAGATCCTCGACGAGCTGGCCCGGGTGGAGAAGTACCTCAAGCACCCCAAGGCCTACGCCGTCTCCTACCTCCAGGCCATCATCGCCAAGCACAAGAAGGCCTTCCCCCGCCTGACTCAGACCGGGACCCTCAAGGCCCTGGACGTACGCACACTCACGGCCAATGAGCTGACGATCTGCATCGACCGCGAGAAGGGCTTCCTCGGCCATGACGTCAAGGGCGAGGAGCTCCTCAAGTGCTCCTCTCTGGACAAGCTCCTCATCGTCAAGGCAGACGGGACCTTCACCGTCATGCCCCCGCCGGAGACGGTCTACGTCGGCGACGGCCTGGTCTGGTGCGGCCTCTACCAACGCGAGCTGGCCTTCACCGCCGTCTACTCCGAGCGCAAGGGGACCTACCTCAAGCGGTTCGAGATCGGGGGCGCGATCATGAACCGGGACTACCCCTACATCCCGGAGGGGGCCAGTCTGGAGTGCTGCGCGCCCGGCACGCCCGAGCTCATCTACGTCAAGTACAAGCCCGCCAAGGGCCTGCGGATCCTCCAGCAGACCTTCAAGCCCGAGCAGGTCGCGATCAAGGGCCTCAAGGCCAAGGGCCGCCAGTTGAGCACCAAGGCCGTGGCCCGCGCGGACACCACCCCAGGCCGCTGGTGGGACAAGAGCATCAAGTCGCCGATGGGGGAGCTGGGGTGAACACAGAAGCCGGAATCCAGAAGCCGGAAGCCAGGAGTGACCCGCCACGGCGGGTCATCCCGATGAAGCCTTCAACTCCGAGCGTAGCCGAGGGGGCAGTCGAGGGATCTACAAGAAGAATGAGCCCGTAGGGCGTTTGTGCCAAACGCCTTCCTCAGTGTGCCCGCCTCCAGCGCACGACTCAAGAGACTCGAAGTCATCCCAAGACCCTTCGAAGATGGATATCGCTCGGGCAGATCGGCCCAAGGCGACCCAGTGCGAAGAATCCAGAAGATGCCATTGAGGATCTCCCTGGATTCCTGGGGTAGCCGACCGACCTTGCCGGGGCCGGCCTTGGATTACGGGACAAGACCTACAATTGCCCCTGTCCCCTTTCTCTCCTGTACCCGCCCCCTTAAAACCTAACACCTAACACTTAAAACCTCCTCCCATGAGCAAGTGACATCACACTGACGCCCTTGTGTTGAGTGGGGTCGGATGGGCAACTCTTTTTCATTCCAGAGGAAACAAGTCCTTGGATCTGGGCTCGCCACATCGGGCGCATTCGGCGTCATACCAACTCATAGGCAGGCCGCACCGGGGGCAACGCCATCGCTCTTCTTCGTGTTGAACCCAATCCCGAACGCCGACCCTGCGGATCTTGCCAAGGTTTGGCAGGTATTCCTTACGGTGCAGATAGCCGCCCATATTCACCAAGTGCGTAATGCGATAGCAGGGCAACTCTCCACAGTGAGTACAACGAGAATCCTCCTGTTTGCTCAACGCGTGCAGCCTGATGTCGCACCTTTGGCAATGGGCGGCAAGCGTGCCGCCGCTGAGACAGCCATCGCAAAGAAGGCCATCCATCCAATTCGCAGGCGGAATCCCTTTCTGCGCCTTCGCCGGTTCGGATGACGATCTCTCTTGCAGGTTCGTTCTAATGTGCTCATCTTCGCCGTGTTTGGCCAAGTACGCCGGGCAGGCGCCGCAATAGGTTCCGCATGCGGCTGCCAGATGGACCTTGCCCTTGCCGTGTTCGATCCTGCGCTCGGATGCATTTTCTTGGGAACAATCCAACGAAAGACATGCACAACAGACACCTACACCAGCCGCCCCTTTAAGAAACCGTCTTCGATCTGTTTGCTCGTTAGTATAGGAATCCATGTGGACCCTTTCATCCTACCTGCAGGACAGGACGTCTCTGGCGTTCACAATGGTGATGCCCTGTCCGGGTTTTGGCCTGGATGGGGCTCGCGGTATGAACAGGGCATGGATGATCTGGTGTCCTCTTCCGCGGACACAGCCGGGCAGTCCCTTGGCCCTGAGTGTCGCGGCTGCCTGTTCCACAATGGCGGATGAGGCCTCGCCGTCGGTCCACTTGACCTCTCCCAGAAGCAACCGCCTTCCGTCCAGCGATTCTGCCACGACGTCCCACTCCGGCTCATTGGCCCGCCAGTATCGAGACGCCGGTTTCCAGGGGCCGAGTGGGGCCAAGGGACAACGAGTCTCATGGAGGCGTGGGACGGTGCTCCGGCAGAGATCCTCCCAGGCCTCGGCCATGAGATGCGGTCTGGCCTTGTGCCAGAGACCCAGTCGCACCTGGGCCGAAGACTGCGCCAGCATCGCACGGTGAGGGGCCACCACGCGGAACCAGCAGCGAAACAAGGGGTCCGCGATCTTGTAGAGGGACCGCTTGCCCGACCTCTCCGATTCGCCGAACGGCTGCTCCCTGCGGACCAGTCCGAGATCCACCAGGCGCGTCAGGGCATGGGTCAGGGAAGTCGCCGGTTTTCCCAGACGGCCGGCGATCTCGCTGACCCGATGGGCCCCCATGCCGATCACGTCCAGGATGGGACGCAATGCGGCCGCTGGAGGCATCTCCTCGAGCAGGAGTCGATCCGGCTCTCTGTGCAGAGGCCCCAGCGGGTCCAGGATGCACCGGTCCACGGCCTGATCCAGATCCTGTCCGTAAGGCTCCGCCAGTTCCCAATAGCGTGGGACTCCCCCCCACACGGCATAGGACCGAACGCATGCCACCGGGTCCCTGAGCTTGAGTCCCTCCTGCAGAAACCCGGCCTGGAGGGGGCGGATCTCCAGGAGCTCGGTCGCACGGCCGTACAAGGGGGCTGCGGCATCCAGCACCAGACCCTGCATCATCCTTTGACTGGAACCTGCAACGGCCACGGACAGCCTGGCCTGGCGGGCCGCACCGTCGATCCACCCCTGGAACTGACTGGCCAACTCCGGGCAGGCCCCCACCAGATAAGGGAACTCATCCAAGACCAAGGGACCCCGCCACGAGGAGGCCACGGCCTCATGGGAGATCCGGCGAAGCAGAGACGACCAGTCCGGATACGTCGCTTCACCCAGGATTGGAAAGCGAATGCCCAGCGCCTGAGCCAGATAGGCCCTCTGGACCTCCGGGGAGGATTGATCCGCGATCGTATATACGCCGTCGTGTTTGCGGCTCCACTCCAGGAGCAGGCGGGTCTTCCCGATGCGACGACGCCCCCACACGACCGCCAGCCCCCCGTCAGCCCGTGCGGCGAGGGTGTCCAGTCGCTCCATCTCGGCCTGTCTATCCAGGAACTTCATGGCCATATTATTATTGTGTCGGCAATAATTGTCAAAGGAATAATTAGAACCATCAGGCTCAAATCCCAACAGAGTCAAGAAGGCCATCTGCCATCCGGATGCCCAAACACTCCCAAGTGCTCTCATCAGCTATTGGCGATTGGCTGTTAGCCAATAGCCAAGGACTAAAGGCCAATAGCCTTCGTTTTGACACCCACAAAGCGGAGCCTCTGCCCAAGTCCCCCCATCTACTGTCATTCACGCCTCACTTTGGACTACCCCAGGATCTCCCTGAGGCAACGGCCTGTGTGGCTCTCCGGGACGCGGGCCACGGCCTCTGGGGTGCCCTGGGCCACGATCCTGCCGCCGCGGTGGCCGCCCTCGGGACCGAGGTCTATGATCCAGTCCGCGGTCTTGACCACGTCGAGGTTGTGCTCGATGACGATGACGGTGTTGCCCGCGTCACGGAGGCGGTTGAGCACGCTCAGGAGCATCCGGATGTCCTGGAAATGCAGGCCTGTGGTGGGCTCGTCCAGGATGTAGAGCGTCCGGCCCGTGTCTCTCTTGGCCAGCTCGCGGGCCAGCTTGATCCTCTGGGCCTCTCCTCCGGACAGGGTGACTGCGGACTGGCCGAGCCGGATGTAGCCCAGGCCCACGTCGATAAGGGTGTCCAGGATCGCCGTGATCCTGGGTTGCAGGCTGAAGAGCTCGCGGGCCTGGAGCACGGAGAGGTCCAGGACCCGGGCAATGGAGTGGCCCTTGTACTCGACCTCCAGGGTGGCGTCGTTGAAACGCCTGCCGCGGCAGGTCTCGCACTCGACGTAGACGTCCGCGAGGAAGTGCATCTCCACCTTGATGGACCCGTCCCCCTGGCAGGCCTCGCACCGACCGCCCTTGACGTTGAACGAGAACCTGCCCTTGGCGTAGCCCCTGGCCCTGGCCTCGGGCAAGAGGGCGAAGAGGTCCCGGATCTGGTCGAAGACCTTGGTGTACGTGGCCGGGTTGCTGCGGGGCGTCCTGCCGATCGGGCTCTGGTCGATGTTGATGACCTTGTCCATGTGCTCCAGGCCCTCGATCCGCTCGTGCGTCCCGATCTCCACCGCGGCCTGGTGGAGCCGATGCGCCAGTGCGGGGTAGAGGATCTGGTTGACGAGCGTGGACTTGCCTGCGCCGGAGACCCCGGTCACGGCCACGAAGAGTCCCACGGGCAAGCGGACGTCCTGGCCCGCCAGGTTGTTCTGCGTGGGCTTGACTACGGTGATCCACGGCCCGTCCGGGCCGGGGGCCGGGGTCCGCTTGTCGGGGATCGGTATCAACAGCTCGCCGCTCAGGTACTTGCC
>JAGOQT010000360.1 GCA_018007255.1 Phycisphaerae bacterium
GCCACTCTCCGCGTCAACGGTTAACGCCCGGGCCGCCGGGGCGAGAGAGGCCCTGGCAGCACGGGGTCTGACTATCCCGCCCGACTTTGTCCACACGGGCCAACCGGATGATGTAGAGTTCGTGGTCGAGCTGGGCGCAGGCCGAAAGATCGACGCCATCATATGCGCCAACGATTATACGGCGGCCTTGCTGATGCAAACCCTGGAACGGATCGACATTCGTGTGCCGAACACCGTTCGACTGGTAGGATTTGACGACGTCAAGTATGCCACGCTGCTGGGCGTGCGGCTGACGACCATTCACCAGCCTTGTCGCGAGATCGCCATGACCGCCTTGCAGACGATGATCGAGCGGATCAAGGACCCCACGCTGCCCCCTCGCCAAATGGCGCTGACGCCACGATTGGTGGTCCGTGAGTCGTGCGGAGCTTATTTGGCGTAGTGCGACTGGACAGGCTGGGTGACCCTCTCGTGCCGCAACTCGCTTCCGATGGAAGCGGGCAGACGCTGATGGGATATGACCGTACCGATCAGACGCTCCTCAGCGACACCTCGAAGTCCACAGCGAACCCGCCCGCAGCATGGTCGGGCCGCAGAGGCCCAGAGGGTCTTCGAAGTTCGGGCATAAGGAGGGGCAGACTCAACCTGGCCGAAAAGGAAACCTTGCGGCTTCACATCTTGCTGGACGCCTCCGTCATCGAGACTCTCGCGAACAGCCGAACCGGCATCATCGACCGTGTGGATCCATCGAGTCCTGAAGTGATCGGAATCGGAGTATTTACGAAGGGTGGCTCACCCTATTGAAACACCATACTCTGTAATCATCGAAGATCAACAAGGCTCATGGTCTACAGATCAAAGCACTACTAAGGTATTTCTAGACAAAGGGTTAATCTGCCGTCCTCCCCTCATCGACATGACCGACGGATTCGCGATCCGACGGGTCAGTTGTCACGGGACGCTTAAAACCAGCCACTGTGGGCGCGTTCAGAACCAGCCACTTTGAGGAAAGTGTTTGCCGGGAGGGCCCCCCGAAATCGATGATGTATAGATTTCGGGAGGCCGGTGATGGCGAACCAACTCAAGATGGCGACAGCGGATACGATAGTGTCATTGGCTCAGTTGGGCTGGTCGCAGCGGCGGATCGCCCGGGAGCTGGGCGTCGACCGGGAAACCGTTGCCCGATACATTCAGACCCGGGGAGCGGGTCCAAAACCGAGCCTTTGTGTCGGCTTCGCAACACAAAAACTCTTCATTCTTTCGCGCCCTTGACTGGCTGGTTTTGGCGCGCGCCCCCTATTTTCACATGAACTCCTGTTGACACCACAGTGAGAAGTAGTTACGGTAAAGGCACTTACAAACGACGCGCTCGTAGCTCAGTTGGATAGAGCATCGGTTTCCTAAACCGGAGGTCAGAGGTTCGAGTCCTCTCGGGCGCAGTGAAGAACCCCGTTTCTGGCGTGAAAACGCCACTGCGTACCCTTGGAGTACCCCTTAATGCGACCAGGATGCGCCCAACTGTGCGCCTCGCGCCCCGCTTTCTGCGCAGCCTCAGTTGGGTGCCGTCCTTTCCAATAGGCGCAGCGATGTCGCACAGGTGGTCGCGTTCCTTGTCGTCGCGACTCCGCTGGCACAGATCGATGGCGCCACAGAATACGTACTTCCCACAATGGACACCCGGCCTGGGCCCGGCTCCAGGTCTATTGAACGGGGATGCGGCATCCGGGTATCATGGACCGTGTCCTGCACGGGACCGCAGACCGTGGGGTCAAACCGGACATCTTGATCGAGAGGCAAGACAGGTGAAACCGAGAAGGCACATCCTTCCGCCCGCAGTCCCCGCGGTGCTGGTCCTGGCCCTGTGGGCTGGTGTGCAGGCCGCCGACCAGGCCCGGTCCGCCGCAGTGGAGGGGGATACGCTTCGCGGGCTGTCCGGGGTCTTCGTTGTGCTCGAAGAGGTGACACGGGAGGTGGAGCCGCTGGGCCTGGCCTATGAAGTGCTGAAGGCCGACACGGAACAGCAGATCCGCAGGCACGGCATCCAGCTGCTCTCTGAAGAGGGACTGTCCAGGGTGGAGGGCACACCCTGTCTCCGCGTCGCAGTCGGCTGCAAACCGGGATCCGCGGGAAAGGACCCGCTCGTATCGTACACCATCCTGGTCCAGTTCAGTCAAGATGTGGCACTGACAAGAGACCCCAACATCGTGTGCTCGGCCGTGACATGGAAGAAGACCGTGGTGGGGATGGTGCAAAGAAGCGGCATCCAGAAGATCCGCGGCAGGGTCGAAGACTTGGTGGGCATGTTCGTGCAGGACTTCCTTGCGGCAAACCCGACACAGGCTGCGGCACAGGGAGGGGCGGAGCAGGGCAGGCCGGATGGTACGGTCGAGTCGGGGCGTGCGGTGGGGGAGCCTGGTCCCGGCGGAACCCTGACCCTGACCCTGGGCAAGGGCGTCACCCTGGATCTGGCCCTGATCTCGCCAGGCTCCTTCACCATGGGGGCGCTCCCCCCTGACCAGGATCGATTCTTGGACGAGGGTCCCCTGCGATACGTGCAGATCACCAAGCCGTTCTACCTGGGCAAGTACGAGGTCACCCAGGATCAGTACAAGGCGGTCATGGGGAGGAATCCGAGCAACCTCCTGGCCGCCGGTCAACCCGTGGAGATGGTCTCCTGGGAGGACGCCGTGGCCTTCTGCACGAGGCTCAGTGCGGAGTTGACCCGCACCATCCGTCTTCCCACAGAGGCGGAATGGGAGTATGCATGCCGGGCGGGGACTCGGTCGCGGTTCTACTGGGGCGAGGACCCCGGCCAGTCCTGGATCGGTGATCACGCGTGGTACGGCAAGAACAGCGGCGGCCGGCCCCGCGTCGTGGGACTCAAGAAGCCCAACGGCTGGGGCCTGCACGATATGGCGGGTAATGTCTGGGAGTGGTGCTCGGACTGGTATGGCGAGACCTACGCGGGCCTGTCCGGTATCGATCCCCAGGGTCCTCTGTTGGGCAAGACCCGCGTCCTGCGCGGCGGCGGCTTTCTCTGCGTTGCGCAGGACTGCCGTTCCGCCTCCCGCAGCGACGGCTCGCCGCTGGGCCGGGACGACTGCATCGGGTTCCGCATTGTCCTGGACCCGGACTGACGCGCCGGGCTGTGCCGGCGAACCCGCACCTCCTCGGGCGCAGGGATTGCCCCATCACCCAGTGCGCACCCTCTTGACGTGGCGTGCCTGCGTATCCAGGCCCCTTTGGCCTACGGGGCGGCCAGCTTGCCGATCTCCGTGCGGGACAAGACCCCGCGATAGATCCGCACGTCGTCGATCTGGCCGTCATAGAAGCGAGTGGTCTCCTGGCTGTTGCGGCCGATGTTCACGTTGTATGCGGCGCTGGCGATCACACCCTCATGCACCAGGCTCGCCACCAACACACCGTCCACGTACAGCTTGACCTGATGGCCGTCGTACGTGCCCGCCACGTGGTGCCACTGGCCGTTGAAGGCAGCAGGCTCCACCGGCAGACTCGCCGAGTACCAGCCCCCGTCGTACACGAAGAACTCCAGACGGTTGTTTGACTGGTGCTTGAGCGCGTAGCCCGTGTCCCCCTTGGCCACGAACTCATTGTGCTCGCTGTTGCCCACGTCGTCCGGCCGGATCCACGCGCACACGGTCACCTGGTCCGTGATGTCCAGGCTCGCGCCCGCACCGCAGTCCACGTAGTCGTCGATCCCGTCCAGGTCCAGGGCCCCGCCGATCCGGCCCGCACTAACCCAGGCCGGGCCGCCCGTCAGGGTCCCGTGGTTCCCATTGCCCGAGCTGTCCTGGCC
>JAGOQT010000361.1 GCA_018007255.1 Phycisphaerae bacterium
CTCCAGGACGACCCAACGGGTTTGCCTGTGGCCGGATCGGTAAACTGGATCATCGCATCCTCGCCTTGGCCGACGACCAAGAGCTGGCCCTGAGGGCTGAACCGGGCCACCGTTGCACCGGGCCACTGGCGCAAGGGCTGATCGAGTGTCGTCGGTGCGTCAACCTGGTGAATCCGGACCTGCCGGTCCACAGTAAACGCCAGCCACTGCCCGTCCCTGCTGAAGGCCATGCAACCGGGGGAGTCCACGGCCCCGAACCCTGGTGTTGTCGGCTGACCGAAGCGATTACCGGTAGCCACACCCCAGAGCCCCACGGCACTGCCTCCGGCCGTGGCCAGCACCCTCCCGTCCGGCCTGAGGTCCATGGCATCGATCCGACCCGGGCCCGGCAGCTCAAAGGTTCTGCCCACGGGCCCTCCATGATCTGGGTAGTACATCTGGATTGCTGTCCCGTACACTCGGCCTACCCGCAGTGCCAGCAGCGTTCCGTCACGAGACAAGACTGGATTCTGGAATACGCCTCCCAGGACAATAGGCGTCCCCTCTACTTGTCCCGTGGCAAGGTCCAACTGACAGAACTGGCGGTCCGTCCTCTGCAGCAGCCACCGGCCGTTGGGTGTGAATACGAGCCAGCGGGTCCGGTCGCGAGTGCCTTGGCGGGTTTCCTTCAGGGGCCGACCGCGGGGACTGCCCGTGGCCGTGTCCCAGAGCTGCAGGTTCTCGCTGCTAGCCAGCAGTCGCCCGTCGCAACTCAAGGCCAAGGGTGGTTGGGGACGGGGGTCGGCGAACACCAGTTCACGGACCTGGCCGGTCCTGATATCCCAGAGCAGGGACGTTTGTCGAGGCAGCGGCTCGGCCTGCCCGCGGCTTGTGAAGGATTGGGGTGTCCAGAGGATCCACTGCCGATTGAAGCTCATGGTGACGTCGCCAAGCTCGTTGTCCCCATCCGTGGCGCCAAGCGGGAGCCTGTGCGGCGGGATACCGTCCGGTCCAGGGGCCAGGTCCCAGAGTTCGGCTCGCGACCCGGCCTTGGCCGCTTGTCCGCAGTGGATTACCAGGAATCTGCCATCGGCAGAGAATCGGGCGGACGAGATGTATGGCCCACCCGTCTCGATCACGGTCTTCAGCCGGCCACTTGCGAGGTCCCACAGGAAGACCTTGTTCTTGGCCGTACCGCAGGCGAGCCATCGGGTATCTGGAGAGAAGTCCACGGTGGTGGGCGTCTCATTGCAGTCCAGTACACTGGCCAACGACTTGGTGAGACCTCCATACCACCCGGCCCACAATAGCGAGCGGGACTCTGCGGCCTGGGGCAAATGCTCCACTGCCTCTCGGGCCTGCAGAAGGTAAAGGAGCCCCTGGCCATCGCCATTCTCCAGCATGCGCACCCCTCGCTCGGCCTGTGACAGCGACAGTAGCTCAGCGGAACGATCACGCTGCTGGAGGGCCTCGGTCTCGGCCCGTGCCCTGGCCTTGGCCTCATCCAACGCTGCGTTGCGGGCGATCGTTTCTTCTTCGCGGGCTGATTCGGCGACCTGCCGCTGCTCCTGGGCTGTCTTCTTCGCCTCTTCAGCTCGGAAGTACATCGTAGTGCTAATGATCAGGCCCAACACCAACGCGGCGGCGACCGCGCCGACGGCCACAAAGACGCCTCTGTTCCGTCGGACCAGCTTGCGCAGGAGATAGAGCTCGCTGGGCGGCGAGGCCGTGACCGGCTCGTTGTTCAGGTGATGCTCGATGTCCATCGCCAAGCCGTTGGCTGTGTCATAGCGCCTCGCCCGGTTCTTCTCCAGCGCCTTCATCACGATCCAGTCTAGGTCCCCGCGCACGGACCTTCGCAGTTGGTCCGCCGTGGCGCTGTAGTGCTTGGCAACATCGTCCAGCTTTCCCCCCAGCGTCGTCAGCTTCGTCGAGGGCTTGACCGGGTCCTGTTCGCAGATGATTCGCTGCATCTCAGCGTAGCCCTTGCTCCGCAGGTCCTCGGCATCAAAGGGCGTACATCCTGTCAATAGCTCATAGAGGAGCACGCCGAGCGAATAGATGTCGGTGCGTGTGTCGACGTCCAGGCCCGTGAGCTCCGCCTGCTCCGGGCTCATGTACGCGGGGGTGCCGACCATCTGTGCGTAACGCGTGAACAGCGTCCGTTCCGTCAACCGCTGATTCAGGGGCTTGGCGATGCCGAAGTCAATGACCTTGGGCACCGGCTTGCCATCATGCAGCGCAACCATGACGTTGGTGGGCTTGATGTCCCGGTGGATAATACCCTTCTGGTGGGCGTGCTGCACTGCATGACAGACCTGGCAGAACAGATCTAACCGCTGGCGGGCAGTCAATTTGTTGCGATCGCAGTACTCGGTAATCGAGACCCCTTTCACCAGTTCCATAACGAAGTAGGGCCGACCCGCCGGCGTCGCCCCGCCGTCAAGAACCTTCGCGATGTTCGGGTGGTCCATCATGGCCAGTGCCTGGCGCTCGGCCTCAAACCGGGCAACGACCTGCTGGGTATCCATGCCCACCTTGATGAGCTTCACCGCCACCCTACGGCGAACCGGCTCCTCCTGCTCGGCCATGTACACCACGGCCATGCCCCCCTCGCCGATCTTCTCCAGGAGCCTGTAGTGGCCGATCACCGTGCCGGGCCCTTCGGTCAAGCGTGCATCACCGAGTGTAACGGCTTCCTCTATGAGCGGGGCCTCAAGGAAACCGTCCTGGGCCTCATAGGCCCGCAAGAGCTCCTCGATGTGGGCCAGCAGGTCAGGATTGCCTCCGCAGACCGACTGGAGGTAGGCCCGGCGGTCTCCGACTGGCTTGGCGATCACGGCATGGAAGATGGATTCCTCATCTGGATGGCCAGCAACCATAACGTACTCCTGGGGTATCGTTCCACCCTACAATGCGACGAACCGGCCGCGATCCCCTCAGAAAAGCGCCAA
Organism: Phycisphaerae bacterium; assembly: GCA_018007255.1. GTDB lineage: Bacteria > Planctomycetota > Phycisphaerae > Sedimentisphaerales > Anaerobacaceae > DTPU01. Next base: position 2,934 of record JAGOQT010000361.1, read on the forward strand.
TTTCTGAAGAAGCATCACTCTGGACAGGAGCTGTCCCGTTGCCGTCGTACCTCAACCTGCAGCCAACACCGTGCATAGACCCAATACCTTTCGGCAGTGGCGTGAGAGATGCCCAGGGCTGCTGCCGCCTGGGGTATGGTCAAGCCCGCAAAATAGCGGAGCTTCACCAGGTCAGCCTTGAGCCTTTCCTGCTGGCTCAACCTCTCCAAGGCCTCGTCCAGGGCAATCAGGTCATCCGCAAGACGGTTGTCGGGTATCAGTGCATCAGACTCGGACATCTCGACCCGCTGCACGTCCCCTCCGTGCTTGATGCGTCTCTTGCGACGGGCATTCTCCACCAGGATCCGCCTCATGGCCTCTGCTGCAGCCGCAAAGAAATGACCGCGGTTCTCCCAGCTTTGCAGCTCGTCGCCAACCAACCGAATATAGGCCTCATGCACCAATGCAGTGGCTTGAAGGGTCTGGCCCGGCGACTCGTGGGAGAGCTTCTGGCTGGCAAGGACACGGAGCTCCTCATAGACCAAGGGCAGGAGTTCGTCTGTGGCCTTGGCGTCCCCCCGTTCTATGGCGTTCAGAATGCGTGTCACATCACTCATGGCATCCCTCAAACCAAGAGGTAGAGATCCGCCTCAGGCCTACAGGGCCAATCCACGTTCAGTAGCTCCAAGAGAAGCCGTAGATCTGCCATGCCTGACTCGGGTTCACTGTACCATCCCTGCCCGAGCCCAACAACGATCGAATGGGCGGTAGATCCCCCAGATCCGGGCAACTGGAGGACAGTCCCACGACGTACGCCGTACTCTTCCAGCCTGACAAGGGCGGTCCTGGCGGCTGGCTGACTGGATCACACCCACCCGCTGATGGCCTGGGGCCGTATTGG
>JAGOQT010000362.1 GCA_018007255.1 Phycisphaerae bacterium
GGCAGCCATGCCCTTGTCCGCGACCTCCCCCATGACCTCCGTGGACTGCATCCGCATGGCCAGCTCCGCCCACGTCTGCCACAGGGTGACCTCGGACGGCGATGTCTGGGCAAGGGCCTCCAGGTGCGCCCTGGCCCTGCCCAGGTCTCCAGCCTGCAGCCACTGCTGGGCGAGCCGGATCCTGACCTCGTAGTCCGAGAGGTCCTTGGATTCTGCTGCCTCCAGGTCCGCGATGGCCTCGGCAGACCTGCCCTGGCGGGCATGGAAGCCGGCCCGTGCAATGCGTGCGCCCGCCGAGTTCGGGTCCCTCTGCACGGCCAGGTCGAACCAGTGCGAGGCCGGCTCGTTCGCGTCTGCGGGCCGTTCCTCCGCGAGCCTGCCCATGGCCTCGTACGCAGGGGCATACCCAGGACTGGCCTCGATCACGGCCGCCCACTCCTGGCGGGCCTGGTCAAACCTGCCCAACCGGGCCATCGCGGCCCCCAGCAGGTACCGAATCTCCGGGTGCGGGCCCGGATTGTCGTTGAGATACCGGGAGGCGATCAGCTCCGCCTCGCCCGGGGAGGCCACGGCAGGGGCCAGGTACACCTCACACAGACGCTGAGCCGCCTCGGCGTTGGACCTGTCTGCGCGGAGGACGTTCCGGTATGCGGCTATGGCCTGTTGAACATGCCCGCCGGTCGCGGGTCTGCGCCTCAACTGGGCATGGGCATACTTCATCAAGGCCGACACATCCTCCTGGTGTAGACCGATGTATCTGCCCAGGTTGGAGGCGGCCTCGTCCCAATCCCCCTGCTCATAGGCCGCATTGCCCACCTTGAGCGCGGCGGCTGCCCGGCCGGTCTTCTGGTATTGGCGGAGCCCCACGGCCGTTGCCGCAACCACCACCACGGCAAGCACCAAGACCAGGGCCAGTTTCCAGTTGAAGTATCCCCTGCGCATCTGCGTTTCTCCTAACCGGCCGAGCCGGAACCGGACCTGAAGGTCCGCTTGCGCTGTGCGTACGACATCTCGTTCCCTCGAGATCGCTAGAACTGCTCACCGAACTTGACGATCAGTCTCACAAAGGTCTTCCAGAAGATCTTGGCGTCGAGCCAGAGACACAGGCCCTGGACATACTCGGTGTCGTAGACGATCCACTCCTGGAAGTCCCTCATCGGCTCGCGGGTCCGCCGGATCTGCCAGAGGCCCGTGACCCCGGGCCGCACGGACAGGCGGGCGTTGCGCCAGGACGGACACAAGGTGTTCTCCGCCTTGGGCGACGGACGCGGGCCGATCACGCTCATGTGCCCGGCCAGGACGTTGATGAACTGGGGGATCTCGTCCAGGTAGGTCTCCCTCAAGAAGTGGCCTACCCGGGTGATCCGCGGGTCGTCTGCCATCTTGAACTGGGGCCCGTCGACCTCGCTGACCGCCCTGAGCTTCTCCTGGATCTCGTCCGCGCCCATCCTCATGCTGCGGAACTTCAGGCAGCGGAACGGCCTGCCGCGCAGACCCTCGCGGCGGTGTCCGAAGAACACCGGACCTGGAGAGCTCAGCTTGACGGCCAGGGCGATCACAGGGAGGATCGGCGCCAACAAGATGAGGATCAGGCCGGCGATCACGATGTCCACGACCCGCTTGGGATACCGGGCATAGGCATACCAGGGCCAGGTCCGGAACCCACCGGACGCAGTGACCGGCCTGGAACGGAACCGGACCGGCCTGTCCGCCGCATCGGTCACCACGCTGTCCTGGACCGTCCGATCCGCCGAGATCACAACGGACGGCCCGATGATCGACGAGACCACCACCGCGTGATCCTCAATCCGGACGCCCTCCGCGATCAGGCTCGGGCCCACAAGTACGCAATCCGACCCGATCCGTGCATCAGGACCCACCCAGACCTTGCCGATCCGCCGGCCCCTGTCCGGACATGAGTCTTGCCCCCGTGACTGGACCAGGGTCCAGCCCAAAGGGACGTGATCGGTGTGGGGCGCCCGGCTCACGAACAAGGACCAGAGCCCCTCTGCGGTGCCCAGGTCATAGGCCAGGCCTCCGACCTCAAACGCCTGGCAGGCCACGCCCCTTCGAAGCCAGGCCTCAACGAGTTCGGAGAAGTCGCGGGGCACCCTGCCCTGCTCAAAGACCCGCTCGGCGTGCGCGGCCCGGACCCAGAGGTGGTGGGGCCAAGCAGCAGGCATGGGCACGGGCTCAACCCCGTCCTCGTAGAAACGCCGAAACCCCATGACGCTGCCGTCCCGGGCGTGGAGCACCCGCTCATGGTATCCTGCCAGGTCCTCACGGGCCCAGATCGCCACCGCCGAGGCGGAGGTCCCTCCGAGTATCCGCTCCAGCAGTGGGACCTTCAACGGGGCTGCGAAACGACCGTTGGACAGGTGGAGCCAATGACCCCCTTGGGCCCATCGCGGGTCCCACCTGAGATCGCCGCTGAATCGAACGACCGGCCCCCCTGACTCCGCGACCTGCCACCCCTCCGGCACGGCCCAGGGCACATCCCGTTCCGCGGTCTCTCCCAGGATCGTACTCCGGGCGCGGGCCTCGGGGTCGATGGCCCTCCCGGCCCATGCCCTGACCATGCCGCACAGGACCGGATTGGCCAGGGCCCACGGAACCAGGTGCCCGTCCGGCATTGCGGGATCGTCGAGGAATACAGCCAGGCTCATACGCACGTCCGCGAGATCGCTCTTGTCAACGCTCCTTCGCCGCAAGTCCCGACCCGCCAGGGTACAAGGCGAGTCCAGGCCCCACCGGGTCGATCAGGCCTTGCAGGCCCCCTCCTTGGTGGCCGAGGCATCCAGCGGCAGGAGCAGCCGCCGCTTGGCCCGCTGCCCCCGTCGAGGCGTGGTCACTGAGTCCGGGTCGGAGTAGTAGCTGTATCGGTACCGGTGGTAGGTATGGTCGGACCCGACGTTGTTCAGGACCGTTCCAACGACGTGGGCCCGGGCCTGCACCAGCCGTGCCTTGGCCTGTGTAAGGTCGTCCGTGGTCGTGCGGCCCATGTAGCTCACCAGCACCACAGCGCGGGCGATACGGGCCCAGATCAGGGCATCGGGAAAGGCCAGGACCGGGGGGGTGTCGATGATCAGGTGGTCGTAGTTCTGTCCCAGCAGATCGAGCCGCTGGGCCATCTCCGGGGAGATGAGGGTCTCGTACGGATCGTGTACGCCCCGGCTGTTCGGGGCCAGCACGTCCAGACCCGCCAGGGCGGTGGCACACAGGTTGTAGGCGAATCCGTTCTGGGCCTCGCCTGGGGCCAATGCCCCGGCCTGGAGCGAGATCCCCAACAGCCCTGCCACGTCCGGCTTTCGGAGGTCTCCGTCGATCAACAGGACCCGCTTGCCGGACCGGGCCAGGCTCGTAGCCAGGTTGATCGCAAAGGTCGTCTTGCCTTCCTGGGTCCCGGGGCTGGCCACGGCCAGCCTGCTGGGGATCGCCCCGTCGCCAAAGAACCCCAGATTGGTCCGGATCGTCTGATAGTCCTGGGCGATGTTCTCCACCAGGGCCTTGCCCCTTTGGAGGCGGGGATCCTGGATCGTCCCGATGATCGGCAACCGGATCTGCCGGGCCACGTCGTCCACGGTCTTGAACCGCTTGTCCGCCTTGTCCCGCAGGAAGGCCAGCAGACACCCGAGGCCGAGGGCCCCGAAGGCCAGGGCTGCGGAGAACTTGACACGCTTGTCCTCGTAGCCCTGGACATTGGCCGGAGAATGGACCGTGATCCGCGGGTCCCGCTTGCCCTCCATCTCCAGCTCCTTAATCCGCCTGCTGACCGTGTCGTGCATCTCCTTGTCCAGAC
>JAGOQT010000042.1 GCA_018007255.1 Phycisphaerae bacterium
GTCCAGGACCGTCGATCCGCTCGATGCCCGGGTAGTTCTCAATCCGGTCCGTGGTGCTGATCTGGCCGCCGGCTGCGAACTTCTCCGTGACCAGGGTCGTGTATCGATCCCTGGCCGCGTAGAGGGCTGCAGCCAGACCCGCCGGGCCGGCGCCAACGATGATCACGTCCCAGAGGGGCTGGGGGGGCATGGGGCGGATCCTCCGGAGTCATTCCAGGTGGGGTTCAATCCTCGCCTTGAGGTCGGACTCGAAGCTGGGCGAGACCCCGGCCATCTGGGCGACTACAGTGCCGTTCTTGAAGAGGTGCAGGGTGGGCACGCTCCGGATCCCGTACTGTGCTGCGGCCTGACGCTCCTCGTCGATGTTGATCTTGCAGACCTTGAGCTGGCCCTCATATTCCTGGGCGATGCGGTCGAGGACCGGGCTCGCTGCCCGACAGGGCGCGCACCAGGGCGCCCAGTAGTCGACCAGGACAGGGATTGTAGAGCTCAGAACCTCCACGTCGAACTCGTGGTCCGTCAGATGAATCGCCCCTTGTGTTGACATCCTTGTGCTCCTGTATCCTTCCAGAAACCGCCGCTCGAAGAACCGGTGGAGAGTCTATGAGGAGGAGTCCCCACTGTCAACGGGCGGCGCGGCGAATTTGGGGGGCGAGCGAAGGGTCGACTAGGGCACCAGGAAGGCATCGGTCTCATGGGCGGGTACTTCGCAGCCCGTGAGCTCTGCACCGTTCCTCATCGTGTTCAGGGAGTAGATGTCATCCTGGGAGATCCCTATGCGACGGGTCCGCGCGAACTCGATTGCGCCGTCGCACATCAGGACGTTCTGGCCCGCGCGGCGATGGTTGATGCTGTTCGATCCCAGCAGAGTCGAGTCCAGCCTGATCCGGACGGGCTGGGAGAAATCGCCGGGCAGCCTCTCCGAGATGGGGTTCGTGTCGGCCATCAGGGCGTTGCGGCTGCCGGGGTTCCTCTCGTCCTGGTGGCAGCACAGCCTGAAGCTGTAGCCCACGTATCGCTTGGCGGGGAAGTCGTTGTAGTCTGCCACGGCGAGGGGGCCGGGATCCGGGCTCTGGGCTGCGCTGGGGCAGAGGAAGTGCGAGGGTCCGACGTAGCCCTTCTTGACCAGCAGCCAGAGGGGCCGGGTATTGGAGTGGTTCTCCCTGCCCTGGTATCCCACCTTGTACCAGGGGGCCCCGTCCGCCATGGGCACCGCGGGCAGTCTGCCGTCGTGATCCGCGACGTACTGGCTCAGGCCGTTGTAGACCTGGCTCAACTGGGCCTGGCACCTGCGGCGGAGGTGGATGTTCCTGGCGAACCCCAGGGAGGGGATGGCGATCCCTGCTGAAAAGAGCACGATGGCGGCCACGGCGGCAACCTGTGTCAGGTTCCTGGACCAGGGCAGTTGGATCCGGCGCGGGCGGCCTCGACCCTGTTCGACCTCGAGCAGACGCTCCAGGTCTCGGTGCGAAGCGGCCTCCTTCAGCCTCGCGACGGTGGACTCGACCAGGTCGTCCGGGCAAGGATCCGATTGCAGCGACTGGAGGGGTGATAGGGCCCCCTGCAAAGACGCACAGAACTGCGCTGCCTTGGGGTTGGAGGCGATGATCGCTTGGGCGTCCTTGACCTGGTCCGGGGAGGCAATCCCCAGACAGTAATCCAGCAGAAGCCCTCTTTCCTCGATGCTCAACTCCATCATTGGCCTGCCTCACCCGGAGACATCGTGCTCCAGTCACGGGCAAACCGGCCCACAGCGGTATGCAGTCTGCTCTTGACTGTGCCAATAGGTATACTGAGGATGTCCGCCATTTGTTTGTAGGAGAACTTGTTGAAGTAGGCTAAGATCAGGATCTCTCGCAGGGCCTCGGGCATCCGGGAGATCACGTGGTTGACCCGCGAGGCGGTCTCCCTTCGCTCGAGGTCCTCAGAGGGCACGGCCGTGTCGTGGGACAGGCTGCTCAGCATGTCCTCAAAGGACATTTCATCCGAGGCTGCCAGCGTGCCGATGGATACAGATGTGTCTCGCTGGGACTTGCGCAGGGCGTCCTTGGCCTTGTTGGCCGCGATCGTGAACAGCCAGGGTCGAAGGGGCCGGTTCAGGTCGAAGTTCCTGCGGCTCGAGTAGAGTTGGAGAAAGGTCTCTTGGAACACGTCCTCCACGAGCTCGTGTCTGTTCAGGAACTGCTTCAGAAAGGCATAAAGTCCGTTCTTGTAGCGATTTACGATCTCCCTGAAGGCGTCCTCGTCCCCCTGGCCAAAACGGGCCAGTATCGCGGCGTCAGAGGTTTCCTTGTTGATCTCTTCCATACCAAAGCTCGTAGTACCGGGTATTATATGCACGCCGTGGGCCGATGGAAACGCAAATCGGCCCGACTCAGAGGTCGCCCTCTGACCTGTGCAGGGCGATCCAAAGAGTCGAAACAGGCTCTGGGCATGGGTTTTGCTACAGGTCTGGCGTTGTAAGATTGACTGGTCTAGTATCAAGGATGGATTCAGGTATGCACGATCGTCACCGAACAGACCTGGCCAACAGGGCCTTGGCTTCCATTGGCCGCAAGGGCGGCCTTGTCTTGTGGACCGCTGTCCTGGTTCTGGCGGGCTGTCAGCAGACCTACCGGCAGGGGGTCGAGCCTTCGGGTCTGGAGGCCCAGTCCAGCCGGATGAACGTGTATGAGTTGGCTCGGCAGGTGGGGATGTCCGTGGCAGAGGTGGACAATGCCTTTGTCAAGCTGAAGAACAACTCCAACACGGTTGTGATCTTCACGCACTCGGACGCCCAGTTGTTCGTGAATGGCGAGCAGGCCGGCCCTGTTGGCCCTATTGAGAGGATAGGCAAGACGATCTATGTGGATCCCGGCCTGGCTGACCAGATCAAGAAGTGTCTAGTAACTGAGCAGGCGCCGTCGCGCGTCTTGACGGGCACCAAGAAGCCGGCGATGGGGTGCATTGTCGTGGACCCGGGCCATGGCGGAAAGGACCCTGGAGCAATCAGTCCCTTGGGTTTCCAGGAGAAGGCCGTCAACCTGGTTGTGGCGCAGCAACTTGCCTCCCTACTCAGACAGAGTGGATTCCGCGTGGTGATGACACGCGATCGGGACGTGTTCCTGGAGTTGGAGGAGAGGGCCGCACTGACGAACCGCGAGGATGCGGATCTCTTTGTCAGTGTCCACGCAGACTCCTCCCACTCGAGAGACCTGAACGGGTTCACCGTGTACACGGCCCGCGGGGCCAGCAGCAGGGCTAGGTGGGCTGCCGATGCGATCGTGAGCGCGATGAGACCCACGGGTCTGCAGAACAACGGCGTCCGAGAGGCGGACTACCGGGTCTTGGTGCAGACCCGTTGTCCTGCGGTCCTCGTGGAGTTGGGATACATATCCAATACGGGAGAAGCGGGCAAGTTGCGGGATCCCTACACGCAGCGGAGGCTGGCCCAGGCGATTGCAGACGGCGTGCTCCGTTCCATGGGCAATTAGCCACGGGCATACGGCCCGTTCTGGTCCCTCAGTCCAGGCCCTGCCGGCCCAGGATGGCGTCCGCGAGCACCTTGTCGTTGGCGTACTCCAGTGTGGTACCGGAAGGCAGTCCCCTGGCCAAGCGGGTGATCTTGATGGGCAGTCCCCGCAGGAGCGAGGCGATGTACAGGGCCGTTCCATCCCCCTCGAGTGTCGGGTTGGTGGCCATGACCACCTCTTGAACCTGCCCAGCACGGACCCTGTCCACGAGAGGGTCTATGGTGAGATCGGACGGGTGGACGTCCTCCAGCGGGGAGATGTGGCCGCCCAACACGTGGTAGACCCACTTGCACAGACCGGTCTTCTCCAGGGCAAGCACGTCCTTGGGCTGCTCCACCACGCAGAGTGTGGCCGGGTCCCGCTGCGGGTCCGAACAGATCGGACACAGGGTCTGCTCGGCCAGGTTGAAGCAGGTCTGGCAGGGGCGGATGGCGGTCTTGACCGTCCGGATCGCGTCGGCCAAGGCCAAGGCCTCGGGCGGGGAGCTGTGGAGCACGTGAAAGGCCAGACGCTCAGCGCTCTTGGGGCCGATGCCCGGGAGCTTGGCAAACTCCTCAATCAGTCGGTTGACCGAGTCGGTGTAGATTGCGCTCATGGAGGACACAGGCTCGTGCAGTGGGGGGCCCGGCTTCGGACACCCTGAAGTCTAGGGGTGCAGATCCTCCTCCGGGTCGTTGGGCTCGAATGGGTCTGACTCGGGGTCGCTCTCGAGCTTCCAGGCGTCGCCCTGATCCAGGTCGTCCAGCTCCCGCTTCATGTACCGGAAGATCTTGTCCTGGAGCGGGGCGAGTTTGCGGTACCAGTGGAGCATGCCTTGGTAGCTGGCCACCAGCATGTCCAGACGGATCAGCTGCCACTTGGCCAAGCACTCGGGCTCCTTGACGTTGGTGAAGGGGTCGCACTTGAAGGTCCTCCGGTTGTCGGGCCCGGTCTCATAGAGCTCACAGTCTTTACACTGGATCATGACATCCTCGGCGACCGCAGGACCGGATCACGCCGCGTTTTTGCTTTCATCACACGGGCCAAGCCACTATAATACGCACACGGACGGAATGCAACGACGTTTTCCGGCAGGACAGACAGGAGAGTTCGATGGCGAAATCGAGGCGCAGGCGTAAGATCGGCAGCAAGAAGCGGCACAGCAGGTGGAAGATCAGGCACAAGATCAGCAACTAGTCTGATCCGGGCATGTCCGGTCCGGCCAGGGGCAGGGTGCCGGGCCCGTGGCGATCGATGAGGTACTGCACGGTACTGTTTCAGCCGGGAGGGCGTCGCAAGTCCGTTCCACGCGGTACGAGGCTCTTGGAGGCGGCGAAGTCAGCGGGGGTCCTTCTTCCTGCGGTCTGCGGGGGCAGGGGCACATGCGAGAAGTGTCAGGTCCTGATCGGCTCGGACAGGAGACCGGTCTTGGCCTGCCAGTTCACAGTGGCAGAGGACATGGAGGTCTTCGTGCCTGCGGGGTCCGCGCAGCAGGAACCCCTGACCCTTGGCCTCGAGGATGGCGGATCCGTGGAGGTCCGCCCCAGCTTCCCTCTGGATGATCTGAGCGGACCTGCTCTCGGCGTGGCCTGCGACATCGGCACCACCACAGTGGCCGCGCATCTGCTCGATCTTCGCACCGGCATGCGGCTGGCTGCGTCCGCTGCCGCCAATCCCCAGGCCTGCCACGGGGCCGACGTGATCAGCCGCATCGAGTATGGCAGCACGGACCCAGGTCTCCGGGAGCTCCAGATGCTGGCGGTCTCCTGCGTCAAGGGTCTGATCGCCGACCTCTGCGAGCGGGCCGGAACGGACCGCGGGGCGATCCGCGAGGTGTGTGTGGTGGGGAACACGACCATGAACCACCTCTTCCTGGGCCTGCCCGTCCGCCAACTGGGCCAGGCCCCGTATGCGGCCTTCTCCCTGGACGCGCACGACGTGCCGGCCGCAGGCCTGGGCATTGCGGTCCACCCCTGCGCCCGGATCCACGCGGTGGAGAACATCGCCGGATTCGTGGGCGGGGATACGACGGCAGTGGCCGTGGCCGTGCACATCGGCCGGGCCGCGAAGGCGACTCTGGTTCTCGACATCGGGACCAATGGGGAGTTGCTCCTGGCAGCCGGGGGCAGGGTGTACGCCGCCAGCTGTGCGGCAGGTCCGGCCTTCGAGGGTGCCCGGATCGCCCAGGGCAGCCGGGCCGTGGCAGGGGCGATCGACCATGTCGAGGCGGCCCGGGCCGACATCCGGATCAGCGTACTTGGCGGCGGGGAGCCTCGAACGATCTGCGGCAGCGGGCTGATCGACGCGGTGTCGGCGATGTTGAGTCTGGGTGTGCTGGACACGACCGGACGGCTCGTCAGCCGCACTCGCATGCCCGCCGGACTGGCAGGGCCGGTTGCGGAGAGGATCTTGGACCTCTCCGGGCAGCCCGCCTTCTGTCTGGCCTGGGATCGGAACGGCCGTCAACCGCTCGTGGCCCTGACCCAGGCGGACCTGCGTGAGACCCAGCTGGCCAAGGCCGCGATCCGGGCCGGGGTTGAGCTGCTCTTGGCCAGGATCGGGCTCCGCGCAGCAGACCTTGGCCACGTCCTGCTGGCAGGGGCCTTTGGGGCCACGGTTCGCGCAGCCGGGGCGGTGCGCATTGGCCTGTTGCCGGACGTGCCCCTGGACCGGGTCCGGTCCATCGGCAATGCCGCGTGTGCGGGCGCAGAGAGGATCCTCCTGAACACGGACTGCAGGGCCGAGGCCGGCGAACTGGCCCGGTCGATTGAATACGTGGAGATCGCCCGTGACCCCGCGTTTGGAGAGGCCTTTGCCTCGGCCATGGCCTTCCCGCCCGCAGGGGGTGATGGTCTTGGCGTCCCCCAAACCACGCGATATGATGGGTCTCGGCGTGGCACCGATTGAGCCACCGGGATGCACGACAGAAATGGGGCTCTACGACAGAGAATATACCCAGGAAGGATTCAAGCCTGGTCGCTTCGCGCCTCAGATGAGGTCTGGAGGGACGCTCACCCCAGCGGTGAAGTGGCTGTTGGTGGCCAACGGCGGGGTCTTCCTTGCCCAACTGCTGGGGGCGGACGCCTTCCTGACCGCGTGGGGTTCGGTCTGGCCGTTGTCCTGGAAGGTGGACCTCCAGGTGTGGCGACTGGTGACCTACCAGTTTCTGCATGACTCACAGAACTGGTTTCACCTCCTGTTCAACATGCTGGGTCTGTTCTTCCTGGGTCCCTGCCTGGAGCAATTATGGGGTCCGCGTCGATTCCTGGCCTTCTACCTCAGTTGCGGGGTGGCCGGAGGGTTGTGCTACATCCTGCTGGCAGCGGCCGGGGTCCTTGCCGTTGGGCCCATGGTGGGCGCGTCCGGGGCGGTTTTGGGCATCCTGATCGCCTGTGCGATCCTGTTTCCGCACATCGTGGTCATCCTCCTGGTGTTCCCCGTTCCGATCCGCTTGGCTGCCGCGATCCTCATTGCCATTGCCGTAGTGACGATCCTCACGCAGGGGGGGAACGCGGGTGGCGAGGCCGCGCATCTGGGGGGCATGGCTGCGGGGGCCGCCTACGTGTTCCTGCAGGGCAGGGTCGTCGCGCGGATGCAGCGGGCAGTCAGACGTGTGCGCGACAGGGATGCAATCCATCCCCAGGACCTGGATCGCCAGGTCGATCAGATCCTCGAGAAGGTCCACCGCTCGGGCGTGCACAGCCTGATCCGGAAGGAGAGGGCGACGTTGCGCAAGGCCACTGAGCTCGAGCAGCGCCGCATGCGGGAGCCGTGAGCCCCAGGACGGCGGGCGGTCTTCGGGTACGCGGAGTTGCCTGTGAACAAACGCACATGGATCGCGATCCCCGTGTTGGGGGCGCTGTTGGCCTGCGGCCTGGCCGGCTGCCGTCTACGATCTTGACCACTCCGTGGCCAGCAGGGAGTTCGTCAGCCGGTTCGAGCAGTCCGGGTACTTCGATCTCGTCGAACGTCTCTCCGAAGTGGCCCAGGTCCAGGACGTGCTGGACCATGGCCGAGCCCAGTCCTGAGAACGTCCGTGTTCCTCCAGGACGCAGGGCTTCAAGAAGCGGTTCAAGGGGGCAGGGCTCAGGCGGATTCTCTATCCAGAGGGGGCTTGGTCTTGAACCGCCTCCCTCACACCAGCCGCTCCGCGGCTGTGCAACGGAACGGTACTTCCTGTCCATCACGCAGGCTTTCATGATGTGCCAAACCTCATGGCCTGTGGTATGATAGGGCCATAATGAAGGTCCAAAGAGACAAAGCCAGATTAAGGAAGCTCACAGACGAAGACAGCGGCTGCGTAGGCGCCTCTCCTGCCGAGCGTGTGGGCATGATCTGGGAGCGGACCGCCGGGATCTCGTCTTTGCGGGGACAGGACTGTGCTCAACAGCGACTCCAAAGACATGTTGCAGGCCTTGTCAGGCAACGGTACTAGTTTGTCGACCCGGGAGATGATCATGCTGGATAACGGTTTCATCATCGACCGGCTGGGCGACGCCACGATCCCCTCGCCTGTGAAGCTGTCGAACAGGGCAGGGGACGGTCTGGCGGACTACGTGGACGACCGTCGACGTCTGATCCAGGAGATCGAGATCGGCCCGGACCAGCGGACCCTGCGGCTCTCGGAGGACCGGCTCCTGGAACTGGCAGGTCCCAGGTCCCATCTGTTCTTTGATCCGGGCAAGGTCCATGCAGCGGTCGTGACCTGCGGGGGCCTGTGTCCCGGTCTGAACGATGTGATCCGGGCGATTGTGATGGCCCTCTGGTACGGATACGGGGTCCGCAGGATCAGCGGCATCCGGTACGGGTACAGGGGCTTCCTGCCTGAGTTCGAGCTCGAGCCCATGGCCCTGAACCCGGACGTGGTGGAGGACATCCACCAGCACGGGGGCACGATCCTGGGGTCCTCACGGGGATACGGCGAGCGGGCGGACCCGATCGTGGACACGATCCAGCGGATGGGCGTGAATGTCCTGTTCACGATTGGCGGGGATGGGACCCAGAAGGGGGCCTTGGGAATCTCGCGGAGGATTCGAGACAGGGGCCTCAAGATCGCCGTGGTCGGCGTGCCCAAGACCATCGACAACGACTTGAGCTTCGTGGAGCGGTCCTTCGGCTTCGACACCGCGGTCCAGGTTGCGGTCGTGGCCGTGGCCGGCGCGCACAACGAGGCCCGTGGGGCCTGGAACGGCATCAGCATCGTCCGACTCATGGGCCGCCAGTCCGGGTTCATCGCCGCGCACACGGCCCTGTCCAACAACGACGTCAACTACTGCCTGGTCCCCGAGGTCCCCTTTGACCTGGACGGGGACAAGGGCCTGTTGCTGCACCTGGAGAACCGTCTCCGGACCCGGCGCCACGCCGTGATCGTGGCGGCCGAGGGAGCCGGCCAGGAGCAGATCGGCCAGGTCGGGGGGGTCGATGCCTCGGGCAATCCGATTCTGGGGGACGTGGGCCTCTTCCTCAAGGAGCGGATCTCCGCCTTCTTCAAGGCCCGCAGGACCGAGGTCAACGTCCGCTACATCGACCCCAGCTACGTGATCCGCAGCGCGCCCGCCAATGCCAATGACTCGGTCTACTGCATGCGCCTGGGCACGCACGCCGTACATGCGGCCATGGCAGGCAGGACCGAGATGATCGTGAGCCTCCTGAACGGCCGGTTCGTGCACGTGCCCATCCGCCAGGCCGTGGCCAGGCGGAACGTGATCTCTCCAGAGGGGTCCCTATGGCGGGACGTGTTGGCTGCCACAGGGCAGCCTGCAGTGATGAAGAACTGATCGCGGCCCGTCCCGCGTGCCGCGGCAGGACTCGCGGTCAGGTCGTGCCGCGTGAGGTCGTCTGCGGATCCTCTCTCCTATCCGGGTGCAAGCCAGACTTGGCTGTCGTAGCGGAGCATGATCAGCCCGTCCTGGAACCCGTCGAACAGGATCTGCGGCTCCCGGCCCAGGGTCTCCTGGAGCAGCCACCTGGGGAAGTCCGCCCCAGCCCTGATGGAGAGGGGCGCTCCGCCTCCAAACCGGGGGTTGATCTCGATGATCTGGATGCGGCCCTTGCAGGTGAGGATCAGTTGCACCGTGATCACGCCCGGGCCCGCGCCAAGGGTGCGGACCAGGTCAGCCACCCTCGTCATGATCTTGAGGTCCTTGCAGACCTGGGCCTTGCTGACCTCGCCGGAACGGACCTCGATCCTGCGGCGCGGGACCACGGTCCTGACCGTGCCCTTGAAGTCCACGTACACGTCGCAGGTGTATTCTACGCCGCGGACCAGGGACTGGCATAGGGCCCGAGGGGTCCGCCGGGCAAAGAAGGCCAGTTCCGCGCGGTCCCGGACCACCACGTTGTGGCGGCCTGCGTATCCGTCCCACGGCTTGAGCACGCAGGGATAGGCGGGCCGGCCGGCCCTGGGGCCGGTATGCATCCGGCTAGGGTCGACCGTCAAGGGCGTGTCGAAGCCGTGCCGGGTCAGGAAACGGAAGGTCCTGCGCTTGTCCTGGCACGTGGCGATGGTCCGCGGATCGGAGACCAGGACCCTGCATCCAAGGGCATCGAACCGGGATCGGTTGCGCGCGAGCACGGCCAGGTCCAGGTCCACGGTGGGCACCAGGAGCGAGACCTTGTGCGCTGCGACGATGTCCAACAACTGGCGAACATAGTCGCGGCAGGTCACGGGACTGACCAGGAACGCCTTGTCGCACAGGCACCAGGCCGGGCTCAGGGGACTCACGTCCGTGCCGATCAGACGGGCCTGGATCCGCATGGATCGAGCGGCCTTGCGGAACGACTCCAATAGGGATACCCGCCTGCCAATGCAGGCGAACAGGACCGCGATCGCTCGAGTCTGCCGGGTTCCCACGGACGTCCAATTCCTTTGACTTGTAGGCCTTGCGCCACTAGACTTGCGGCTCCATCGGGGTATCGACCCGATGGTGCAAGGGGTTTAGATCACGATCTGGAAAGGAGCCAGGATGCAGGTCCCCATGCTAGACCTGAGGGCCCAGTATGCCTCGATCAAGGAGGAGGTCCTGCCGGCCATGGCCGCGGTCTGTGACAGCCAGCAGCTCTGTCTGGGGCCGGCCGTGGAGCGGTTCGAGCGGGAGGTCGCCCAGTACTGCGGCTGCGCCCACGCCGTGGGCGTGTCCAGCGGGTCCGACGCCCTGCTGGCGGCCCTGATGGCCATAGGTGTGGGGCCGGGCGACGAGGTGATCACTACGCCCTTCACGTTCTTCGCCACGGCCGGTGCGGTGGCCAGGCTGTGCGCAAGGCCGGTGTTCGCCGACGTGGACCCCCAGACCTGCAACATCGATCCGGATCAGATCCCCGCGAAGGTGACTCGGAAGACCAAGGCCGTCATCCCCGTGCACCTCTTCGGACAGGTGGCCCCGATGAAGCCGATCCTGTCCCTGGCCCAGGAGCACGGGCTCTGTGTGATCGAGGACGCGGCCCAGTCCATCGGGGCCATGCAGGACGGGGTCCGCTGCGGGGGGATCGGCCAGATCGGGTGCTTCTCGTTCTACCCGACCAAGAACCTGGGCGGGTTCGGAGACGGAGGTCTGATCACGACCCAGGACGAGGCCCTTGCCACCAAGCTCCGGTTCATCCGCGACCACGGCCAGAACCCCCGGTACCACTATCACCTGATCGGGGGCAACTTCCGACTGGACGGCCTCCAGGGCGCTGTCCTGTCGGTCAAACTCCGCCACCTGGACCAGTGGAACCAGAGACGCCAGGCTCATGCGGCCTTGTACGACCGGCTCTTGGCCGGTGCCCCGGTCAAGACGCCCAGGGTGGAACGGGGCAACGTGTCTGTGTACCACCAGTACACGATCATGGCCCCGCAGAGGGACGCCCTGCAGAGGCACCTTGCGGACCACGGCATCGGCTCCGCGGTCTTCTATCCGAGGCCGCTGCACCTGCAGCCCTGCTTCGCCTATCTGGGGCACAAACCGGGGGACTTTCCCGTCACCGAGAGGGCCTGCCAGGAGGTCCTGTCCCTGCCGATCTACCCGGAGCTCACGGACGCGCAGATCGAGTACGTGGCCGCGACTGTTCGCTCGTTCTATCCCTAGGGGGCAAGGGGCATGCTGAAGGAGACCGAGAATCCGCCGATCCTGTACCCGCAGGGTCTGACGATCCCTCAGGTGTCGGGCCAGTGGTGGGTCGCGCACACCAAGAGCCGCAACGAGAAGGCCCTGGCCCAGGACCTGATGGCCAAGGAGATCGCCTATTTCCTGCCCATGTCCTGGAACATCCGGCGCCACCGGGAGCGGACCTTCAAGTCCCTGCTGCCCGTGTTCACGGGGTACATGTTCTTCTGCGGCAGCGACCTGGATCGGGTGGAGGTCTTGAAGACCAACCGCGTGGCCGGGATCCTCGACGTGGTCGATCAGATCAAGATCGTGGGCGAGTTGTCACAGATCGAACAGGCCCTCCGCGCAGGGGCGCCCCTGTTGCCCCACGACTACATCAAGGCGGGCCAGTGGTGCAGGGTGACCGCCGGGCCCTTGATGGGCCTCGAGGGGATCGTGGTGGAGGTCAAGAAGGTGACCCGCCTGGTCCTCCAGATCGAGATGCTCGGCCAGGCCACCTGTGTGGAGATCGACGTCCAGATGATCGAGCGGATCGAGACGCCGGCCTATAGGACCGGGGCCGGCGGCCCGTCGGTCGTGTAGACTCTGCGCGGCCGTGCGCCCGCGGGTGGGGGGCCTTGTGTGAGAGCCGTTTCTGGATTGAGGTTCGCCTATGAAGATCTGCGTGGTGGGCACGGGGTACGTGGGGTTGGTCAGCGGGGCGTGTCTGGCCGAGGGGGGCAACCGCGTGATCTGTGTGGATCAGGACCAGTACAAGATCACGCAGCTCCAGCAGGGCCGGATCCCGATCTATGAGCCGGGCCTGACCGAGATCGTCCAGCAGAATCTCAGGCGGGGCAGGCTCCGGTTCACCACAGACCTCAAGGAGGGCGTGGACTCGTCCCTGGTCTGCTTCCTGGCTGTGGGCACGCCCTCTGCCCCGGACGGGTCGGCCGACCTGTCCGCGGTGATGGCCGTGGCCGGCCAGATCGCAGAGTGCATGGCCGAGTACCGGATCCTCGCCACCAAGAGCACCGTGCCGGTCGGGACGTGCAAGCGGATCCAGGACCTGGTTCGGTCCAAGACCCACGTGCCCTTCGACTATGTGAGCAATCCGGAGTTCCTCAAGGAAGGGGCTGCGGTGGAGGACTTCATGAGCCCGGACCGGATCATCGTGGGCGCGGACGCCCCGGCAGTTCGGGAGCTGTTCAAGCAGCTCTACGGCCCCTTTATGCGGAGGAGCAACCGGATCCTGTTCATGGACCCGGTGTCCGCGGAGATGACCAAGTACGCGGCCAACTCCATGCTGGCGACCCGGATCTCGTTCATGAATGAGATCGCGGCCCTGTGCGAGCAGGTAGGGGCGGACGTGGAGTGGGTCCGCCAGGGCGTGGGCAGCGACCGCCGGATCGGGGGTTCATTCCTGTTTCCGGGTGTGGGATACGGGGGCAGTTGCTTCCCCAAGGACGTGCGGGCCCTGATTCACACGGGCTGCCAGCACGGGGTGGAGATGACCATCGCCCGGTCCGTGCAGGAGGCCAACCTGCGCCAGCAGGACCGGTTCAGCAGGCGGGTGATCGAGGTCCTGGGAGGGGGGAAGGACAAGACCGTGGGCGTCTGGGGTCTGGCCTTCAAGGCCAAGACAGACGATGTCCGGGAGTCCCCGGCCGTGTACTGCATCCGCCGGTTCCTGGAGGCCGGGCTCCGGGTGCGGGCCTATGACCCGGAGGCCTCGTCCGGGGCCAGGGCGGAGCTGGGGGACCGCGTGGAGATCCTGCAGGACGGGTATGAGGCATTGGCGGGTGCGGAGGCCCTGGTGATCTTCACGGACTGGCAGGAGTTCAGAAACCCGGACTTCCAGGCCATGGGCCAGAGACTCAAGAGGCGGCTGGTCTTCGACGGCCGAAACCTGTACGACCCGGTCCTGATGAGGAGGGCGGGTTTTGAGTATCACTGCATCGGCAGGCCGTGTCCGCAGCCGTAGGCCGTCCTGGGACCCGTCTGCCGCATTGACGAGGGTCTTGTGCTATGAAGGTGCTGGTCACTGGTGTCGCTGGATTCATCGGCTCCCACCTGGCTGAGCGGCTGCTGGGCCTGGGCCTGGACGTGGTCGGGGTCGACAACTTCGATCCCTTCTACGACGCGGCGATCAAGCGGGCGAACCTGACGGCCTGTGTCGCCCATCCCAGGTTCAGCCTGATCGAGGCGGACATCCGCGACGCCGGGGCCATGGACCGGGTCATGGCGGGGGGGCTGGACGCGGTGGTGCACCTGGCAGCCAAGGCGGGCGTGCGGCCTTCCATCGCAGAACCGCTGCTCTATGCGGACGTGAATGTCAACGGGACGACCGTGCTCCTGGAGGCAGCCGCCAGGCGCAGCATCCACCGCTTCGTCCTGGCCTCCAGCTCCAGCGTGTACGGCAACAACGAGAAGGTCCCGTTCTCCGAGGACGACCGCGTGGACCTGCCCATCTCGCCCTATGCGGCCACCAAGAAGGCCTGCGAGTTGATCGGCCACACCTATCACCACCTCTATGGCATGGGGGTCACCTGCCTGCGGTTCTTCACGGTCTACGGCCCCAGGCAGAGGCCGGACTTGGCCATCCACAAGTTCGCCCGGCTGATCGAGCAGGGCAGGCCCGTCCCGGTCTTTGGGGACGGCACGATGATGCGGGACTTCACCTACATCGACGACATCCTGGACGGTGTGGTCGCCTCGATGGAGCGGTGCGGGGGATACCATATCTACAACCTGGGGGAATCGAGGCCCATCTCGGTCAACGATCTGATTGCCGAACTGGAGAAGGCCCTGGACAGGAAGGCCCAGAGGGAGGTTCACCCCAAGCAGCCCGGGGACGTGGAACGCACGTACGCGGACGTCACCAAGGCGGTCCTGGACCTGGGCTATGCCCCGAAGACCCCAATCCAGGAAGGCTTGAGGCGATTCGTGGCCTGGCTGCGGGGCCGGTCGTAGCGCAGGGCCCTGCAGCGAGACGGATTTGGGCAAGGCCTACTCGAACTTCTTCCTGACATTGACACTGCGCCCGACCCGCCTCTTGCGGGCGTTGGTCTGCCTGCCGGTGTGCGTCCTCTGGCGGGCCAAGAAGCCGCTCTTGCGTGCGCGTTTCGCGTAACTCTTGCGATGGTTCTGCATAACCTGAAACCTCACCAATCCAGACATAGGCTGCCGTCCCATGTCCGGCAGGTTGGGGGATTATACCGGGCGGGTTCCCGGTCTTCAAGGGGTCGTGCGGCCCGGATCGCCATGGTCCGCTGGACAGGCCTGGCCTGATGTGTTCGTCCGGCCCGTATCCTCCAGACGGAAGAGCCCCCGGAGGGGGACCCTCAGGAGCCGGCCCCCATCCGCCTGGGACTGGAGGTCGGCCAGGGCCTCTTCCACCGGGCCAATGGTCCAGCAGGCGTCCGGATCCAGGGTCTCGATGGGCGGTCCGACCTCGTTCAATGGGCAGATGTCCCGCATCTCCACAGCCGACCCGTCGGGCAGCTCGTCCGTCCATCGGAGCGGCAGGCCCTGGGTTCGGCATACATAGGGGCGGTCCGGGTAGATCCGGCAGGCCCCCTGGTCGTCCAGGAACGCGCACCCGCCGGGCCCATGGGGTCTGTGCGCACCCAGGAGGTGGGTGTGGTGTCGGCGGATGTTCTCCGCCTCGACAGTGAAGACAGTCAGGTCGTCCTGGCAGCAGGTGCTGCATCCCCGCCGGCACTGCAGCCGATCTCGGTGAAGGTCGGCCAGGGCCTCCGCGTGCCGGTCTACGAGGCTGTAGAGCCTGGCGAGCGTGTCCAATGCGGCCTCGCTGTCGGAGCGAATCGGGTCCTTAATCATACCCCGGCATTGTCCGAGGCCCGGCAGGGCAAGGCAAGGGAAAACACGGGACAGGGGCCGAGGTCTGCCGGACAGGGCAAGGGGCATTGCCGAAGAGTTGCGTTGTCTGTACACTCTGACGCATGACTAGGAAGGACACACGCTTCTTCATTGGAAACGTGCAGGTCGGTCTGGGCCAGCCCCTGTTTCTCATGGCCGGTCCGTGTGTGATCGAGACCCAGGGGCTCTGTCTCCGGATCGCCCGGCACCTGGCAGACCTGGCCGAGCGGCTCTGCGTGGGCGTGGTCTTCAAGGCCAGCTTCGACAAGGCCAACCGCAGCAGCGTGAAGGGATTTCGGGGTCCGGGTATGGGCAGGGGCCTGGAGATCCTGGCTGCGGTGCGGGAAAAGACGGGGCTGCCCGTGATGACGGACGTGCACGAGCCGGCCCAGGCAGCGGAGGTGGGCCAGGTGGTGGATTGCCTTCAGGTGCCTGCCTTCCTGTGCAGACAGACGGACCTGCTCGTGGCCTGCGCAAGGACAGGCAGGCCCATCAGTATCAAGAAGGGGCAGTTCCTGTCGCCCGAGGAGATGGCCAATGTGGTGGAGAAGGTGCAATCCTGCGGCAACGACCAGGTCTTGCTCACGGAGAGGGGCACGTTCTTCGGATACCACCGGCTGGTCAACGACATGACGGCGATTCCAGCCATGAAGGCCCTGGGTTGTCCGGTTGTGTTCGACGCCACGCACAGCACCCAGCAGCCCGGGGGCCTTGGCCATGCCAGTGGGGGCAGGCCGGAGATGGCGCCCGTGCTGGCCAGGGCTGCTGTGGCCGCAGGGGCGAACGGCCTGTTCATGGAGGTCCACCCGGAGCCCGGCAAGGCCCGGTCCGACGCCGCATGCGTGATGCCCCTGGCCTG
The DNA here is from genome assembly GCA_018007255.1 of Phycisphaerae bacterium. GTDB lineage: Bacteria > Planctomycetota > Phycisphaerae > Sedimentisphaerales > Anaerobacaceae > DTPU01. The sequence goes on from JAGOQT010000042.1 coordinate 16,299, forward strand.
GCTGGAATCGACGATTCGGCTCTGCCAACGACTGTCTGAGGTGGTGCGGGAGGACGGGCGTGGCGCAAGGGTTTAGGTATGTGTTCGGGCCAGTGGCCTCCAGGCGGCTTGGGCGGAGCCTGGGGGTGGATATCATCCCTGCCAAGGTGTGCACGCTCGACTGCGTCTACTGTGAGGTCGGGCGCACCACTGCCAAGACGATCGACCGCAGGCCCTACGTGCCCGTGGAGGCGGTTCTGGCCGAGGTCGAGGCCCGGCTCGGCCAGGGTGTGGAGGCGGACTTCATCACGATCGCAGGCTCGGGCGAGCCCACGCTCCACTCCCAACTGGGCCAGATCATAGACCGGATCAAGCAGGTCAGCAGGACCCCCGTGGCCTTGATCACGAACGGGACCCTTTTCCACAGGCAAGACGTGCGGCAGGACGCAGCCAAGGCCGATCTGGTCATCCCCACGCTCGATGCGGCGGACCAGCCTACGTTTGAGGCGATCCATCGTCCCCATTGCCGGCTCACGCTGGCCGGGGTGGTCGAGGGGCTCGAGGCCTTCCGATCCGAGTACAAAGGCCCCATCTGGCTTGAGGTCTTCCTGGTTGCAGACGCCAACACCTCCGAGTCCCACATCCGGAGCCTCCAGGCCCTGATCGCGAGGATCAAGCCGGACAAGATTCAGCTCAACACGGCCGTACGCCCCACGGCGGACCCGTGTGTGCGGCGGCCCAGTTCCGCTCAGCTTCAGACTATTGCGATCCAGTTAGGTCGCAACTGCGAGGTGATCGCCGAGGACTCCAGGCAGGCGGGTCTGCCTGGCTCCGGACCGGGGGTCCAGGATCTGATGGCCGTCCTCAGTCGCAGGCCCTGCACCCTGGAGCAGTTGTGTTCCGATCTGGGTGTCGCATCGGACCAGGTTGCCACCCACCTGGAGGTCCTGGTTCAGACTCGCCGGATCCTCGCAGAGGTGCAGGCGGGGCAGGTCATCTACAGGACCCCTCCGCGACCTTGGTGAGGCGCTCGCCGGTCCAGTCAGATAATGCCCTGGGACCATCGCCAATATTTTGTGGTCCGAATCTAAAGCCGCTCCAGCCATTGGCCGATAAAAGCAGTGTGGCTCTTTGTGGATATCCGCAGAGTAACGGACGGTCTGGTAAGCGGGGCAAGATGGACAGGATCCAGCGACAACTGGTGCTGAACAAGGGTCCAGAACGCTTCATATTTCGGTATGAGGATGGATGTGAAGATGAGTTACTGGACGCCCTGATCGACCAGGCGGAGAGCAGGCGAACGAGTTTCGACTGGTTCGATGCGGCCGTGTTGAGCTTCAAACTGACCCAGTCCTTGATCGGTCAGGCGGAGAAGCTGATCCATGAAGGCGCCTCATCGTCCTCACCATGAACACGGGCCAGGGGGTGTCGTGCAAGGCCGCCCACGACGGGATGGCGGCCCTGGAACTGAACGCTAGGGAAGGCCTCCCAAAAGGTCAATTAGGCGGGTTGATTATGGAACAGACGAGCCTGATGGTCGAGCGGTTTCTCAACTACCTCAAGTTTGAGAGGCGTTTTTCTGAGCACACAGCCAAGTGCTATGGGGCCGATGTGGCCCAGTTTGGCGTATTCCTCTCCGGTCGAAGCCGTGACCACGGGCATGACTCTCAGCAGGGAGAGACCCCGGCTTCGTTCGGGACCTATGGAGACGGGGCCGCCACAGCCCTGGCCACAGAGA
>JAGOQT010000363.1 GCA_018007255.1 Phycisphaerae bacterium
CCCGAGAAGGTCGTTCCCGTATGCTGCGTGATCCTGATGGCAGCCACCTATGCATTGGCCCAGGACTGGCCTCAGTGGCGAGGGCCCAACCGGGACGGGGTCTGCACCGAGACAGGGCTGCTTCAGCAATGGCCCCAGGCAGGACCGCCCCTGCTGTGGAAGGCCACGGGCATAGGCGACGGCTACTCGACCGTGGCAGTGGTGGGCGATCGCCTCTACACCACAGGCGAGAAGGACCAGACCTCTTATGTCCACGGCCTGGATCGCAGGGACGGCAAGATCCTCTGGAGCACCGCGATCGGCCAGGCCGGGGCACCGGGCTGGGGCGGCTTCTCCGGGCCCCGCGGCACGCCCACGGTGGATGGGGACCTGCTCTTTGTCATGGGCCAATTTGGCGAGCTGATCTGCTGCAGGACAGACAACGGGGCCGAGGTCTGGAAGAGGCACCTCGAAAAGGACCTTGGAGGCAAGCGACCCGAGTGGGGCTACAGCGAGTCCGTGCTCGTGGACGGAGACCGGGTGGTCTGCACACCGGGCGGGTCCAAGGGTGCGATAGCAGCCCTGGACAAGCGGACCGGCGAGATCGTGTGGCAGTCCAAGGCGTTCACCGACCAGGCCCACTACTCCTCCCTGGTCTGCGCGGAGATCTGCGGCATCCGACAGTACATCCAACTGACCGCGGAGAGCGTTGCAGCCGTGGGCACGGACGGCACCCTGCTCTGGCGTGCAGCACGCAAGGGCGAGGTCGCGGTGATCCCCACCCCCATCACATCAGGAAACAGGGTCTATGTGACCAGCGGCTACAACATCGGCTCGAACTGCTTCGAGATCACCCGGACCGGCGACAGGCTCGAGGCCCGGCAGGTCTATGCAGAGAAGAGCCCGGCCAACCAGCACGGGGGCGCGATCCGCGTGGGCGACTACGTGTACGGCCACTGCGACGCCAAGGGCTGGGTCTGCCAGGACCTGGCCACAGGCAAGCTGCTGTGGTCGGAGAAGGGCCAGATCGGCAAGGGCTCGGTCGTGTACGCAGACGGCCGGCTCGTCCTCCGGGCCGAGGACAAGGGGACCGTGGGCCTGATCGAGGCCAATCCGCAGGGCTACAAGGAGGTCGGGCGCTTCGTCCAGCCGGACCTGGGCAAGCTCAAGACCTGGCCGCACCCGGTCATAGCAGGCAAGAGGCTCTACCTGCGTGACCAGGACGTGCTGCTGTGTTACGATGTTGCGGTCCACTGACCTTGAACCTGCAGTACCAGCCCGCATTTCTCACGAGGCTTGTGAGAAATGCGGGCAAGGGGCTACAATGCCAAGGTCCGAGCAGGTTCGGGTCGGACGATTGGAGCAGTGGCCGAGCGGCTTAAGGCGGCGGTCTTGAAAACCGCTGTGTCGAAAGGCACCGGGGGTTCGAATCCCTCCTGCTCCGTAGGAGCAGAGCAGCACAACTGCTTGTGCTGCGAGAGGGATTCGAAGGGTTTGTGATGTGCGCAGCACCACAAACCCCTGGCCCGAAGGGGAATCCCTCCTGCTCCGTAGGAGCACTGCAATGCCAGGACTGGAACTGGATCGCCCTATCCTTCGATACTGCCGGCAGATCGTGCTCAAGGCCATGGACACAGTGCGGGCGAGCATGAGGGGCTCCAACCGTCTGGTCCTCACACAGCCGGTCAAGGAGTGCAAGACCGAGAAGTCGCCCCTGAACCTGACCAAGGGGATCGACGCCCTGGCAGAGGATTGCATGGTGGCTGCCCTGGGGAAGAAGCTGATCGGCAGGCTGCGCATCCCTGCCATCACGATCTTCTCCGAGGAGCTGGGCATCCGGACGCTGCCGCAGGGCGCAAGTGAGGCGCACGCCGATCTGGTGGTCTTCGTCGACCCGATCGACGGCACCGAGTTCATCGAGTCCCTGCAAGGCGGCTGGTGTCTGGTGGCCGTGTATGACCGCCGTGCGCACGAGGTCGTGTGCGCGGTGGCAGGCGACATCTTCCTCAATCGGCTCTACTGGGCCGGCCGGTCGGACGAGGCGGAGGCGATCGACTTCACCACCCACTCCTGGTTCAGGCTGGATGGGAGCCCGGATCCGAAGGAGCACCTGGCGGGCGCCAGGGTGAACCTCCTCACGACCAAGGTCTCCCGGTACAGGTCCGTGGCCTCGCAGAAGAGACTCCTCGATGCCATCGAGGAGAACGACGGACGCATCAACCTCTCCTGGGGCTCCAACATGATCCTTCAGGTGGCAGCCGGGTATGCGGATGCGGCCGTCGAGTTCACCAAGGGCTTTGCCACCTATGACCTCCTGCCCGGCCTGTTCATCGGCCTCAAGTCCGGCCTGACCATCCTCGACCCCAGGACTGGGCAGCCCCTTGACTGCAAGCTCGACATCGACGAACTCTTCGCCACCTACCGCCGCGACCCCAAGAATCCCCAGAGGACCCCGTTCGTCGCTGCCGGCACCGAGACCCTGGCACGACAGATCGTGGTCCTGCTGGATCGATAGGCACAGAATCAACGGCTGCCCGTTGCAGAGGAGACTTGGACAGGACCGTGGCACGTCTAAACAACTACTGCAGCAGGAGGTGTTCGAATGGCAATGTCCGGAGGCCTCTCTGGGAAAGCCAAGCTCTTCCTGAGTTACGCCAGACGGGACGCGCAGTGCCTAGCCGACCGTCTTGTGGGCGATTTGGAACGGCACGGCTACGACGTGTGGAAGGACACGAGGAATATTCGTGCGGGCCGGCAGTGGGAACGGGAGATAGAGGATGGACTGCGGAGTACCCAGATCGTGGTGGCATTGCTCAGTCCCCGCGCCGTCCGCCTGAGTGGCAATCTGTCCAGCCCTGAAGATGTGGACAGTGTGTGCCTTGATGAGATCAGTTTTGCCCGTTTTGCCAGCCCGCCGAAACCGATTGTGCCTGTCATGGGAGTTCCCTGTGAGCCGCCGTTCTGCATCTTTCGGTTGGACTATGTTGATATGTGCAGTTGGTCCGACTCCGAATATCAGTATCAGGCGGGTCTGACACGGCTCTTGGATGCCATTGACGCGGCACTGCGGGGCACGGTCCGATACCGATGGTGGGAGTCGAAGCTCTCCCCGTTGGATTTTGCTGCCTTTCTTCATGAGAAGCGGCAGGACTTCTGCGGCCGGGAGTGGCTGTTTCGTGAGATTGAGGCGTGGCGCAGATCGTGCACTGAGCGAGCTCTGCTGATCACGGGTGACCCTGGCATAGGCAAATCCGCGCTGGTGGCACAGCTCGTGCATCTCAACCCCGGCGGTCAGGTACTGGCCTATCACTGTTGCCAAGCGGACAGCAGAGCGACCCTCGATCCATGTCTGTTGGTGCGTAGCCTCGCGGCCATGATCGCCAGCAAGATCAATGACTATGCTGATATGCTGTCAGAGCCGATCGTCGACGAGGCTTTGAGCGAGAGCTGTTGCGCCAGGGACCCAGGCGGTTCATTGGAGATCGGGATCTTGGCGCCATTGGAGAGGGTTCACGCTCCCGAGTGCGGAGTCCGTTACATCCTTGTGGATGCCCTGGATGAATCGCTGTTGTTCTCCGGGCAGAAGACGACGATTGTGGACATGATTGCCTCGCGTCTGGAACGTCTGCCCCACTGGCTCCGGTTCGTTGCTACTACCCGAAAGGACCGGGCGGTTCTGGACAGCCTTCGGGGTCTCAGGGCCAGGTCGCTGGATGCACAGGACCCCCGCAATCTGGAGGACCTCGACCAGTACATCAGGGCTCGATGCGAGAGTCCTGCCC
>JAGOQT010000364.1 GCA_018007255.1 Phycisphaerae bacterium
GGCCAGGGCCCTGCCCCTCTTCAGTCTGGAGAGCAAGGCCCCGGTGGGGTCCTTCGATGTGCTCGGGTTCAGCCTGACCAGCGAGTTGTGCTACACGAACGTCCTGACCATGCTGGACCTCTCGGGTCTTCCGATCCGGGCCCGGGACCGCGGCCCCCACCACCCGATCGTCCTCGCCGGCGGAGGGATGGCCCATTGTGCTGAGCCCATGGCGGAGTTCATCGACGCCTTTGTTCTGGGGGATGGGGAGCAGGCGGTGGTTGATCTCGTGGGCCATCTCCGGGAGTGCCGTGCGCATGGGCTGGACAAGACCGGCTTCCTCCTGTCCGCCGCAAGACGGTTCGACTGGCTCTATGTCCCGCACCTGGTCCAGGTCGAGTATGACGGGGCTCGGATCAGGGCCATGACGGCCGCGGTCCCGGACCTGCCCGTCCGGCGCCAGATCGCTGTGGTGGAGGACCTGGAGAACGCCCCCGTTCCCACCCGTCCCATCGTCCCCTTTGTGGAGGCCGTGCACGAGCGGGTCAGCCTGGAGATCATGCGGGGCTGTCCGGGCCGGTGCAGGTTCTGTCAGGTCAGCTTCTGCAAGAGGCCGGTCCGCCACCGGAGCGTGGATCGCCTGGTGGACCTGGCCCGGGCGTGCCACGAGTCCACAGGGTTCGACACGATCAGCCTCCTGAGCTTGTCCAGCGCAGAGTACCCCTTCCTGGAGCCCCTCCTGACGCGCCTCCGCCCGTATTGCGAACCCCGCCACGTGGGGATCTCGGTCCCCAGTCTCCGGGTGGATCGCCAGCTCAAGCTGCTGCCCGACCTCCTCACGTCTGTCCGCAAGAGCGGTCTGACCATCGCCGTGGAGGCAGCCAGCGAGCGACTCCGCGTGGTCCTCAACAAGCCCATCCGGGACGAGGACCTGCAGGTCGCGGTCGAGGCCGCGTACCGGGCGGGCTGGCAGAGGCTCAAGCTGTATTTCATGGTCGGTCTGCCCGGCGAGACCGAACAGGACGTCCGACGGATCGTGGAGCTCACCTATGACCTGGCCCGGCGCAGGGCCGCCACCCACGGCAGGACAGCGGAGATTGCCGTCACCGTAAGCTGGCTGGTGCCCAAGCCGCACACGCCGTTCGGTTGGCTGGGCCAACGGCCCCGGTCTTACTTCGAGCACGCCCGTCAATGCATCCTTGAGGAGAAGGCGAGACAGCGGGCCCGGTTCCTGGTCTTCCGGTTCCACGACGTGGACCAGAGCATCCTGGAGTCCGCCCTCGGCCGCGGTGACCGGCGCCTCGCCGATGTGATCGAATCCGCATGGCGCGCAGGCGCCCGCTTCGACCTGTGGACCGAGTGCTTCGACTTCTCTCGGTGGAAGGCCGCCTTTGCCCGCCACGGCCTGGACTTGGAGGCCCTTGCCTGCAGGCCGTTCGACGCGGACGAGATCCTGCCCTGGGAGCACCTGGGCGGACCGGACAAGTCCACCCTGCTGAACCACGCTCGCAAGGCCGCGGCCGAGGCCGAGAGCGGTTGACCGGCCGGCCCGGCGGCCCAGGGCCGCATGTCCGGCTTGGAGGGGGCCCTCCCGCGGAGGGCTACGTCCCGTTGGCGTCCTCGGTCTGTGCCTCCGACTCGGTGCCAGGGCCGCGCACCACCTGGATCAACTGCTGGACCTGGAGCGTCAGGTCCTGGACGGTCTGCTGCAGATCCTTGTTGACCCGCTCCAAATTCTGGATTTGGGAAGTCTTGTCCCGAAGCTGCCCCTGCAGCCCCTCGACGGTGCGGGCCACCTCCTGGGCTGTGGCCCCCGCCCTGTCCCGCTCCTGCCGGATCTGGTCGAGCTGCCGCTGGCGGTCCTCGAGGTCCTCGTGGGCGCTGCTCCACTCACTCTCCAACCGCCTCATCTGCTCGAAGCGTTCGCTCAGGAGCCGCTCGAACTCGTCCCGCTCTGCCCTGGCCTTCTCGATCGCCTTCAGGGCGCTGGCCAACTCCATCTCGGCCTTCTCCGCCCTGGCCTGCCACACCTTGGCCGCCTCCGGCTCTCGCTCACACCCTGCCAGGCACGCCCATCCGAGCCCCATACTCAGGCCGAGCCTTAGGATTCCGGTCTTCATGGTCACTCTCCTTGGACACCAAAGCCGAGATCACCGGGTGGCCAGTGTAGTCGCTCCATGGGGAAAGTCAATTTCCTGTTGACCTGTCCTTTCGCTTGGGCTATACATTCTAGGCTTGCTCTATGGCAATCCGAGACGTTCGGCGAGTGGCGGCTTCAGACGACTTGGGCGTGTTGCGCAAGAGAGGACGGACCAAGCCCGCCGAGGCAGACCCAAAACGGGTCTGGATGCTTGGGGATGGGAGGATTCTGAGAGTACTATGGCTAGAGACAAGTCAAGCAAGGCCCCTCTGACCCCAGCGGAGACCGAGCACTTCAAGTCACTCCTGCTGGAGAAACGACGGGAGATCCTGGGGAATGTCAGGTCCATGGAGGACGAGACCCTCAAGAGAGAGAGGACCGATCTGTCCAACATGCCTCTGCACATGGGAGACATGGGGACCGATACCTACGAGACCGACAACGCCTTGAGCCTGGTGAACGGCGAACGCCGAATCCTGGACGAGATCGACGAGGCGCTGGATCGGATCGGCAAGGGAACCTATGGGATCTGCTTGGGCAACGGGACCCCGATCAGCAAGAATCGGCTTCAGGCCATCCCCTGGACCAAGTATTCGATCGAGTACGCCACCCAACTGGAGAAGGGCATGGGCCGGTCCGGACGGTCCGAGGAGATCCCCGAGTTTCTGGACGAAGACGCGGCGTGACGGCCGGCCCGGCGTGGATCACGCCGGGCAAGCGGACCGGCCGTCCACAGGGACGGCCCCTGCCGTCACCGCGAGTCTTGCACGTTGGGACCAGATCGTTACCCTGATGGGCCATGGATGCGGTTCGACGCCTGTTGGCGGAGGGGCATGTGCACCCCGCGACGTGGATGCGAATCGCGGCCAGCCGCACCCCCCTGCTCGTCCCGGCCCTGGGTCTGATCGCAGGGATTGGGCTCGGCCGGATCCTGCACCTGCCGGCCTGGGTCTGCCCAGCAGGGATGGCCCCCGCTGTGGTCGGACTTGCGGCGATCCTCCTCCGACCGGACAGGGCCTCGCCTGCCTCCCTGGTCGTGCTGGCCGGTCTGGCCTTCGCAGGCCTGGGCCTCCTCCGGGTGGGGCAGGACTCGCTGATCGGCCCTTACGACGCCCGGCGTCTGCTGGCCCACGCTCCTCACCCCGTCGCCCTTCGCGGATGGATTCTGTCTGACCTCCGGACCGAGGACCCCAACAGGGCGCAGCACTCCGCGGGGCCCGTGACCCCCTCCACCCGCCTGCCTCTGCGACTCCGCGAAGTGGAGACCGCGGCAGGCTGGGTCCCCATCCGGGGCACGGTGCGGGTTTGGGTCCGCGGGCTGGTCCGCGGCCTGCAGCCCGGGGACCGCATCGAGGTGTACGGCTGGCTGGACAGACCGCAGCCCCCCACGAATCCGGGCCAGTTCGACGTGGCCGCCTATCTGGAGGACCAGGGCATCGTGGGTGTAGCCACGGTCAAGTCCGAACACGGGATCGCGCGCTTGCCCCCCTCGCGCAGCGGACTGCCCGTTCGCATGGTCGCGCGGATGCGCAGGGCCGCCCTGCACGCCCTCGGCCAACACTGGCCGGCGGGCCCCCAGACCCTCGGCCTCGCGCAGGCCCTGCTGCTGGGCCACCGCCAGGACATGGACACCCGT
>JAGOQT010000365.1 GCA_018007255.1 Phycisphaerae bacterium
ACCAAAAACCGAACACCAAAAGCCGAAAACTAAACACTGAAAGCCGATAGCTCCTAGCAAGCGGTGCGGGATCGCTAAGGACCCGCGAAGGAATGAAGTAGAGGTTTGCCGCTCAGATTGGGGTCAGATTGGGACGCGAGGATTGAGCGAAACCGGAGGCGTAGTGCACTTCTACGTCGAGGATTTCGCGATTGAGGAGCGGCCCAAGGTGGCCCGAAGATGAGATGGTAAACGTCTAGCTCATTCCTTCGCGGGTCCTAAACTCCCCGACCAGGAATCGAACCTGGAACCTAGCGGTTAACAGCCGCTCGCTCTACCGATTGAGCTATCGGGGAAAGACCCGCTGCCGTGCGCGGGTACAGACTTTGATTATGCCATAAGCCTTCGGCCAGTTCAATATCTTTGATTGGAATTCGGCCGGTTCCTGCCGATAATCAGGGGGGGCCAGCCCGGGCGAATGGAGGCGACCGCCGGGCAGGGTTTTGAGCCCGGGACTCATAAAACACCCGCATACATGGAACAAGGTGTGCCTGTCATGCGTCCTTAGATGAAGCAGGCTCTGGCCAGTTGGATGGCCCTGGTAGAAGCTACATGGCAAAGGACATACTGAACGTAGGTGGTTTCACGATCCTGGGCAGGCTGGGCAAGGGCGCCAGGACCACCATCTATCGCGCAACAGACGATGAGGATGGGCAGGAGGTGGCCCTCAAGCGGATCGTGCTCCAGAGGCCAGAGGACGCCAGGGTCTTGGAGCAGACGGAGACCGAGTACAACATCGCCACGAAGATCGACCACCCATACATACGCAAGTGCTTTAAGATAAAGAAGATAAAGAGGCTCTTCCGGGTCAGAGAGCTGGTCATGTCCATGGAGCTGTTCGAAGGCCAGACCCTGGAGGAGTTCCCCGGTCTGAGCCTGGGGGACGTGCTGCTCATATTCCGGATGGTGGCCGCAGGGCTCAACGCCATGCACCAGAAGGGGTTTGTGCACTGCGACATCAAGCCCAACAACATCCTCGTGAGCAAGTCGGGGGCAGTCAAGATCATCGATCTGGGCCAGGGCTGCCCCATAGGGACCACCAAGGCCCGTATCCAGGGGACCCCGGACTACATCGCCCCCGAGCAGGTCAAACGAGAGCCCCTGGGGCCCAGGACGGACATCTTCAACCTGGGGGCCACCATGTACTGGGCCCTGACCGGGAAGAACGTGCCTACGCTGATCGCCCCCAAGAACGGTGTGGGCCTCCTGGAGAAGAGGGAGTGCCAGGCCCCTCACGAGATCAAGCCGCAGATCCCCCGCACGATCTCCAGCCTGGTGATGAGCTGTGTCCAGGACAACCCGCTGGATCGCCCCAAGGACATGGGCGAGATCATGTCCACCCTGGACGGCATGATCCACGAGATCTTCGGGGAGCGCATCAAGGCCAAACGGAATGGCACAGCAGGCAGTTGACCTCCTCAGAGCAGGGGTGCGGGCCAATCACGCCGACCCCCTCCGGCAGGGCAACCTCGTCCGCCTGTCGGGCCCCGGCACGCTGGTCATCGCCGGCGACCTCCACGGACACGGCCGCAACCTGGAGCGGGTCACGGCCTTCGCGGACCTGGCCCGTTCCCCGGACCGCCACCTGGTGCTGCAGGAGATCATCCACGGCGGCCCCCAGGACCCCCAGGGCGGATGCCTATCCTACAAGGTGCTCCTCGACGCGGTGCGGCTCAAGCTCCGGTTTCCGAATCAGGTGCACATCGTCCTGGGCAATCACGACACGGCCTGGATCACCGGGTCGGAGGTGGTGAAGGAGGGCAGGGAGATGAACAAGGCCATGTCCCTGGCCCTCGCCGGCGAGTACGGGGAGGACTGGCCCCTGGTCGCCGAGGCGATCCGGGAGTTCTTCCTTTCGCAGCCCCTGGCCGTCAGGACGGAGAACCGGGTGTGGGTCTCGCACTCCCTCCCATCCGACCGCATGGTCGATCAATTCGACCCCCAGGTCCTGGATCGGCCCCTCCAGGTCAGCGACTACGTGAAGCCGGGCTCCGCCTACATCCTGACCTGGGGCAGACACATGAGCCAGTCCCTGCTCGACCGCATGAGCAACCTGTTCAACGTGGACCTGTTCGTGGTGGGCCACCAGCCCCAACCCGAGGGCTGGGACCTGGGGGGCACCAACCTGCTGGTCCTCGCGTCGGACCACAACCACGGGTGCCTGATCGAGCTCGATCTGGCCCGGCCGTACAGCCTGGAGGGCCTGGTCCAGGCCCTAGTCCCCCTCAGTTCCATTGCCTGAGCCCGGCCCGGCCGGGGGTCAGTGGATCTGCGTGGGACCGTCCGGTGCCGTCCCCACCACGTAGAGCCGGTTCTTGCCGCTCCGCTTGGCCTCTCTCAGGGCCGAGTCCGCCTTGTCGAACAACTGCTCGATCGTGGCCCCGTCCTGGGGGTAGTTGGCCAGGCCGCCGCTGATCGTCAGGACCCCCTTGCCGTGCGGGCCCAGGAACCGTCCCTCGGATCGCTCCAGGGCCTCCTTGAACCGCCGGACGATCGGCACCGCGTCCGTGGGGTGCCCCGCCTTGGCGAGGCGACGCTCGGCCTCGCGGGTCGCAGGGCAGCCCTGGGGGTCGTCCCAGAAGACCACGGCGAACTCGTCGCCGCCGATCCTGCCGACCACGTCGTGCGACCTGCAACACCTGCGGATCAGCACGGCCATCTCCTTCAGGATCGTGTCCCCGATCGCGTGGCCGTAGGTGTCGTTGTAGTGCTTGAAGTCGTCGATGTCGTACAGGAAGAGGGTCATCCTCAGGGGCCGGGTGCGGGCCTGGACGAGGATCTGGTTGGCGAACTCCCACAGGTAGCGTCTGTTCTTCAGGCCGGTCAGGTCGTCCTCAGTGGCCAGTCGCTCCAGCACCCTGATTCTGGCCTCCAGGGCCTCCAGGACGCCCGACTCAGATGCCTGCGCGGCCTGCCCTTCTTGGCCGCGAGCCTTGCGGAGGAGGGTCTGGGCCGTGGTCGGGCAGATCACGTAATCGTCCGCGCACGCCCCCCCGTCCCGCGAGCCCACCCACCCGATGGCGATGGGCTCCTCGTCGATCCTGGCCAGCAGGACCACGCGGGCCGTGCCAGCCTGTCTGAGCTCCTTGAGGATCGCGCCCAGGCGCCCGTGCAGACCCCGGACCTCCACGCCGATCCAGGAGAACGGCTGGCCGGCCGCAATCCGGATCGCCTGCTCGGGATCGGGGCTGACCTGGATCTGATCCGGGTCCAACTGCCCCGGGTCCAGGAACACCCGCGCCGGGTCTGCGATGACCAGGATCGGGCCACAGGGTGGATTCACTCCAGACGTCTTGTTCGACCGGGCCATGGCCATACCCTCCTGAGGCGGCCTGCCAGGGCAGGGCCGCACGCACCCCAGGATACACCGAGCCGGGCCCCCAGGCAACAGGGGAATCCCTGCAGCGCAGCCCCGCGCGGGACCTGCCCGGCTAGCAGTACACGTCCCTGCGCCCGGCCCGCACCTTCTCGATCATGTCCGCGGCCCGCGCGCGAGGCTTAGGCTCCATCCGTTCCAGGGTCTGGGCGATCAGGGCCTCCCCCACCGCGCGGGTCTGCCCGGAGGCGTAGTCCATCAGGTATTCCATGAACGTGGACAGGGCGTTGGGGTCGCAGTGGTTCTTGATCTCGCCCGGCTTGGCCAGATCCATGAAGTCGCGGCCCGTGCGCCCGAGCCTGTAGCAGGCCGTGCAGAACGACGGGATGTACCCCAGG